>DAOVZQ010000420.1 GCA_030635025.1 bacterium | reverse complement strand
TTCGAGATGCACGTCTACTCCAGTCCGTTGAGGCGGAATTGGCCCAGGCGGTCCCAGGGCGAGGGATGAGCACCGTTGGTCGGACCGTTTGCGGAGGCGCCGCGGGCCGCACCGTTACCCGCGGCCTCGGCGACCGCGGCGGCGGCAAAGGCTGCGGTCGGTGTCTCATCGTCGGGGCGCCAATCGGCGAAATACTCTTCCAGGAAGTGGGTGTGCGTGTCTCCCGAGACGAAGGCCTCGTGGGCCAGGATTTCGTCCAGATAGGCCCCGTTGGTGGTCACGCCCAGCACGGGATAGCGGCGCAGGGCGTCGCGCATGCGGTCGATGGCCGCACCACGCGTCTCGGCGTGGGTCGAGACCTTGGACAGCATGGGATCGTAGTGCATGGACACTTCGTCGCCCTGTCCGATGCCGCTGTCCACCCTCACTCCCGGCCCGTTGGGCTCACGATACAACAACACGTTGCCCAGAGAGGGCATGAAGCCCTCTGCGGGATCTTCCGCGTAGAGCCGACACTCGATCGCGTGGCCCCGCGGCATGATCTCGGCCTGGGTCCAGGGCAGCGGCTCACCCGCGGCCACTACCAACTGCGCGCGAACCAGATCGAGTCCGGTCACCAGTTCGGTAACGGGGTGCTCCACCTGCAGACGGGTATTCATCTCGAGGAAAAAAAAGTCGCCGGCCTGGTCCAGCAGGAACTCGACGGTCCCGGCCCCGCAATAGGCGACGGCCTTGGCGGCGGCCACGGCGGCCTCCCCCATTCGAGCGCGGGTATCCTCATCCAGGATAGGCGAAGGCGTTTCCTCTATGATTTTTTGATGCCGACGCTGGATAGAGCATTCGCGCTCCTGCAGATGCACCGCGTGGCCGTGACTGTCCCCAAAGATCTGGAATTCCACGTGCCGCGGCTTCTCCAGATAACGCTCGAGATAGACCAGGCCGTTACCGAAGGCCTTGGTGGCCTCGCGGGCGGCGGCTTCGACCGACGCGACCAGGTCTTTGGGTTCGCGGACTAGGCGCATACCCTTGCCGCCACCGCCGAAAGCGGCTTTGACCAGCAGGGGGTAGCCGACACCGTCTGCGACCTTGCTCACGGCCTCGGCGTCGAGAGCTCCATCGGGCCCCAGCTCGGGCAGCGTGGCGCCGGGCACCACGGGCACGCCGGCCTCGGACATGATCGCCCGCGCGGCCGTCTTCTCCCCCATGCGTTCGATCACGTCGGGCGACGGGCCGATGAAGACCAGTCCCGCGTCGGCACAGGCCTGGGCGAAACCGGCGTTCTCTGCCAGGAAGCCGTAGCCGGGATGGATCGCCTGGGCGCCGGTCTCCCTGGCCGCGTCGAGAATACGGTCGATGCGCAGGTACGACTCCAGGGGCGGCGGCGGCCCGATGACCACACATTCGTCGGCCAACCGGGCGTGGGGCGCGTTTGTGTCCGCCTCTGAAACCACAGCCACGGTCTTCACACCCATCTCGCGACAGGTGCGCATAACCCGGCAGGCGATCTCGCCACGGTTGGCAATCAGGATCTTGTCGAAGGTGTCGCTCACGATGTCCAGTCCTCCAGATCAACGAGCCAGGGCGCCGGTTTCTTGGCGAAGAAGGCCTCCAGTGCGGCCTGGGCCTCGGGTGAAGTGCGCGCCTCGGCTATCATGCGCGCCGTAAATTCGAGGCTTTCGTTGAAAGGCAATGCATAGGCGCCCTCCACCAATTCCTTGACCTTGCCCAGGGCCCGCGGGCCTCCCTTGAGCAGGGAGCCGACGGTCATTGTGAGATCCTTGTCGAGTTCGCTATGCTTGGCCAGAACATCGACCAGGCCTATGCGGTAGGCCTCACGGGCGTCGATACGGTCACCCAGCAGGCAGTAGACGCGGGCCCGGGACAAGCCTATGCGCCCGACCACCATGGGTGAGATCACACCGGCCACCATGCCCAGGCGCGCTTCGGTCAGGGCGAAGAAGGCGTCGGTGTCGGCCACCACGATATCGCAGGCGCAGATCAATCCCACGCCGCCTCCGTAGGCGCCGCCCTGTACTCGCGCCACCACAGGGACGGGTGACAACCGTATCGCCCGGAACATTTCGCCCAGTTCCATGGCCGACGCAAGGTTCTCCTCGAAGTCGGCTTTGCCGAGACGGCGCATGTCGTTCAGATCGCCGCCGGCGCAGAAGGTCTTGCCTTCGGCCTTCAGGACGACCGCGTGCGGCCTGTCGTCCGCCTGGACCAACCCCTCGAAAATATTACGCAGTGCGACGACCATCTCGTGGTCGAAGGCGTTATGGGCCTCGGGGCGATTCAGGGTGACGGTCAGGACCGGGCCTTGACGCTCTGTCAGGATCTTAGGCAAGGCGGAACCTCGCTGGATGGAGACGTGATCATCGGAATACACACAAAAAGGCGACAGCGCCGGACATGACGACCGGAGCCGAACCACCACCCATCATAGAACAGACGAGAAGGATGATCCAGCGGGCAATTCAACGATAAGCCCTACCAGTGGTAGGTGAAACGAAGATCCGCATTGTGATATCGGAAATCCTGATTGACGTTGAGCTCGAAGCCGAGTTGGTAGCGACGATCCCACACAAAGTCCAAGCCGGTGAATCCGATGGCATCGGAGTCGTCGGTCATGACGCGCCAGTAGGTGGCGTTCGGAACCACGTGCAGGCGATCGCCGAGGCCGAAGGGAAAGGAAAGTCGTACGGGAATCACGTTGTAATCACAGCGATGGTCATTATGCAGTGTGTGATGGTAACCCGCCTCCAGCATGAAACCCCACATCTTGATCAAGGCGGCCTCAACCTGGATGAGCCACAGGTCCTCCCCAAGCATCCCGTCCTGGCGCGCCTCCAGACGCGCATCAACCCGCCCGCGCCAGCAGTAGCCCACCTCAGCTCCCCAGTGGGAGTCGAATTCGTCGAGGTTGCGGATGAGGGTAGCGTTGATGGTCGAGCGATCGGTATCGGGCAGGACACGGGCCTGCAGGTCGGTGATAAGACCTACAGAGGCGAACGCCGTCAGAATGATGATAATCAACCCGCGGTTCTTCATACTCCGGCTCCTAGTTCTTATATGCCGTACAGCTTCCGGCATAATGTCATCATATCAATACCCGGACCATGGGAAAGACGGCTCAGCTGCGGGATTCACCCTGTCGGAACAGCGTGCTGAAAACGCCCCGGTTTATGAGCCAGTTGGTGACATCCCGAGCACAGCACTTGTAGATTATCCGCGTTGTTGCCGCCGCCCTGTGATCGTGGGCG
>DAOVZQ010000314.1 GCA_030635025.1 bacterium | reverse complement strand
TGCGGACTACCCGTAGTGGCCAGCGATCGTCCCGGACTCCGGGATTCCGTGCGTGACGGTGAGACCGGCCTGCTCACGCCCTATGGCGACGCCGACGCCATGGGCGACGCCGCTCTCGGTCTCCTGCTCGACCCCGATCGATGGCGCGCCGTCAGCAAGGCGGCCCGCGCATGGGCCGGAACCTTCGATTGGGACCGTTGTGCCGCCGAGTCCCTGGCTCTCTTTTCCGAAGTGGTGGGCCGACGCGGCGAGGTGCGGTCATGAACCGCGCACGCCTGGGCCTGTTCATGAAGCTCGCGGTCAGCGCCCTGCTGGTCTGGTTTCTCTTTCGCTTCCGCGACGTGTCCTCATCGACGTTGCTCGATGCCGTGGAGACTCCTCGTTGGGGGTTGCTCGGTATTGCAACGCTGGTCTTTTTGGTATCCGCGGTGGCCGGTGCGTTCCAATGGGGATGGATCCTGCGCGCCTCTGGCCTGACCACGCCGGGACGCGAAATGGGGCGCCTCTATTTCGTCGGCATGTTCTTCAATAATTTCCTACTGGGGAACGTGGGCGGCGACGCGGTCAAGATCGTCGATCTGGGGCGTCGTGAGGGCAGCACCGTGCGGGTGTTCTGCGGCACGGCCCTGGACCGTCTGCTCGGTCTCTGCGCCTTGACGATTCTGGCCCTGCTGGCGTTCGCCGTCGCGGCCGCCTGGGGGTTGACCCTGCCGCCGGTCACCCCGTTGATCCTGGCGCTGATGGTTTGGAGCGGCGGCCTGGCTGTTCTCCTCTCGGCCCGTATCTCCACCCTCTTCCAACGTCTGTTCGATCGCCTGCCCTGGCCGGTCGTAGGGGAGAAATTCGGCCAGTTCGTCGCCGAGTTCCGTCTCTACAGGCGCCGCCCCGCCTGGTTGGGCCGGGTCTTCGTGCTGGCGTTGGGCGTCCAGATTCTCCGTGTTACGACACATGTGCTGATCGCCTACGGCCTGGGCCTCGAACTGACAATCGCTCATGTCCTGCAGCTCTTCGTCCTGATTCCGCTACTGGGCATTCTGATCGCCCTGCCCATAAGCCTGAACGGATTGGGATTGCGGGAGGTGGCCGCCGCCGATCTGTTCGTGGCCGCCGGCGTGGTGACCCTGGACGCCCAGGCGGTCGCCGTGGAGTTCCTGGCCTATCTGGTGCAGGTGCTGGTGAGCCTGATCGGCGGGGTCCTCTTTCTGGTCGGCCCGGCCCGTTCCGGCGCTGGCGACACCCCCCGAGACTAGCCGCGGAACCTCCAGCGCGCGGGGTTGTTGCCCTTCGGGTCGTGTGTTAGATTGGCCCGGCCATATCGATGGATAATGCACGGTTTCTCAAGCGAAGGAATCCCATGTCGGTAGCCGCCCTGATCAGAAGGCCCACGACGTTGATTTCCGCGGGCGTATTTCTGCTCGCCCTCGTCGTCTACGGTCTGACGCTTCCCACCACGCTCAGCTTCTGGGATTGCGGCGAGTACATCACCACTGCACACATCCTGGGCATACCTCACCAGCCGGGCACACCCCTCTATGTGCTGGTGGGACGATGTTTCGATATCGCCCTTTCGCCGCTGATGAACACCGCGATGGCGGTGAATTTCATGTCGGCCTTCTTCAGCGCCCTGGCCGTGATGTTCATCTATCTGATCATCAAGGACATCGGCCGCCGCGCGGATCCCGACGCCTCCTGGCTGCCCCATGTGGGCGGGCTGATCGGAGCCTTCTTTCTCCTGTTCAGCGAAACCTACTGGCAAAATGCCACCGAGGCCGAAGTCTACGGACTAGCCGCCTTCATGATCAGCGCCCTGACATGGCTTGGGCTGCGCTGGTACGAGATCAGCGATTCGAAGCACAGTCACCGTCTGCTCTATCTGGTGGTCTACCTGCTCGGACTCGGCGTGGGCTTCCATCTGGGGACACTGCTGGTCTTCCCGGGCATCTTCGTCATGATCCTGTTCACGCGGGAGAGACGACTGGAACTGATCGATCTGCTGGGTCTGAGCTATGGACTCGGCCTGTTCCTGTTGTCGACGATGGTTAACGACAGCTTTGTCCTGACCGGCGGTTTGATCCTGCTGTTGTCGGTGGCCGTTGTGCGCAGCTTCTCGGGCAAGCATTTCCTGTTGATCTCGTCGAGCGTCTTCGTGCTCGGATTGTCGGTCCACCTGTTCATGATGATCCGCGCCGGCCTGGATCCGGCCATCAACCAGTCCCAGCCGGACACCTTCGCCACGCTCATGTCGGTGTTGAGGCGTGAACAGTATCCGCCCATCGATCCCCTCGTGCGCAAGGCCGATCTCTGGTGGCAGGTCCAGTACTACTACGGTTACCTGCTCGACCAATTCACCTTCCTGGATCTGGGATCGACACAGGCCAATCGGATCGCCGTGATCTTCGGTCCCATCTTCCTGGGGCTGCTCGGTGTGATCCACTCGGTCTGGCGCGCGCGTCCCTGGGCCTTGATGCTGCTGGTCAACTACCTGATCAACGCCGACGTCCTGAACTTCTACCTGAACTTCAGCGACCACGAAGTGCGCGACCGCGATTACTTCTTCTTCGCCGGCTTCATGTTCTTCGCCGTGTTCATAGGGCTCGGTTCGGCGGCTCTGCTGCGTTATGTCGCGGGCCCCCTGGGCAAGTCCGTCCGGTCACTGAAGCTCATGGACAAGCCTACTCCGGTCCCAATCAAACCGGTCGTGATGATCGTGGCGGGCGTGTTGATCCTTATGTCGGTGCTGCCCCTGGCGCCCGGTCACTACAAGTGGTACGAGCACGACGCCACCGAAAACGCCGTGGCTCGCGAGTACGCCTGGAATCTCCTGGCCGGCCTGGATCCGAACGCCATCGTCTTCACCAACGGGGACAACGACACTTTCCCGCTCTGGTACCTGCAGGAAGTGGAGGGCTTCCGGCAGGACGTGACGGTGGTGAACCTGGCGTTGATCAATCTGTCCTGGTACATCAAGCAGCTCAAGCGCCACGATCCACCCCTGCCGTGCTCGTATTCCGACACCGAGATCGAGCAGATGAAGGCCATTCGCTACGAGGACCCCGACACGGGGCGGCAGGAGGTCATCTACGTCAAGGACTACATGGTTCATAACATCATCGAACAGTCGATGAATCGGCGGCCGGTGTTCTTTGCGGTGACCATCCCCGAGGAAAACATGCACCGCTACTACGATATGCTGCAGATGGAGGGGTTGGCCTACCGCTTCACGGGCAAGCGCCACGAATCGGGGATACCGACGGTCGATGAGGACCGGATGATGGCGAACATGTACGGGCTCTATCATTACGGCGCATCCCTGAGCGGCGACAACGATGCTCGTCACGAAAAATTCGCCGAGATGAACAACATCAACATTACCGGAGAAGATAACGACTCCAACCAACTGCTCGGTGAGCGTGGCTGGAAGCTCGACGGTCTGACCGAGTACACGGGGCGGCATCGTGAGGACATCTTCTACGATCCCAACGCCGAAATGCTCATGGGCAACTATCCCGCCGGCCTGATCCGCGCGGGTTACGACTTCCTGTTGCGGGCCGAGAATTCACCGGCCGACGACGAAACCGCCTACGATGATTTCCTGGCGAAATCCGAGGCGGCCTTCCATCTGGCTGCGTCATTCGATCCCACGTTCCCCATGTTGTCGGACCTGTACCCCATGGTCCTGATTTCCAGGGGAAAGGCCGACCAGGCGGTGCAGCACATGCTGGACATCCACGGGCTCATACCCCCTGAAGATGCCGAGCAGGTTATCCCACAGATCATCAATGTCCTGTTCCGTACCCAGGAATTCGATGCGGCGCGGACCTGGATGGAAGGGGTCATCGAGAAGGATCCCGACAATCCGATCGGTTACATGCATCTGTTCAACGTGTATCGGATGAGCAAGGATGGCCTGGGCTGCCGAGAGGTCATGGCTGAATGGGAGCGGCATTTCGGAGAGCCGAGTCCCAATATGGCCAAGCTGCTCGATGAAATGGAGAATCCCCCCGAAGCGGTCGTCCCGAACCAGGAGGAGGAGGGCTCATGACCGATTTTCGAGACGAGGTCGCCGCCAGATCGTCACGCCCCTTGAACCCGGCGCTGTCCGCCGGCGCGCGCGTGGTGGTCACCGGCTGTGCCGGCTTTATCGGCAGCCATCTGACCGAGGCGCTGCTGGATCTGGGCTGTCGCGTAACTGGCGTCGACATGGTCAACGAC
>DAOVZQ010000332.1 GCA_030635025.1 bacterium | reverse complement strand
GGCCCTGGACGCCATCGCTGCGGAAGGGTCGGTGGCGGGTCGTTGCGCCTCCGAAGTCGTGGCGCTCGGTTCTGAACTGTTCGGCGACGTGGAGACCCCCGAGCTGGAGCTGATGGGCGTGGCCAACGTCCTGGACGAGCCGGAGTTTTCGGATCCGGACCGTCTCAAGAAACTGGTGCGCTTCCTGGAGTCGCCCAGCTCCATCCGCGACACCCTGCAGCGCCTCAGCCCGGAGAACCGGGACGGGCTCGCAGTGTGGATCGGATCGGAGAATCCCGTGGACGATCTGCAGTCTTTCGGGATGATCTCCTCGGCCTTCCCCCTGGCCGGACGCCAGGGGACGCTTGCGGTGCTCGGCTTGCGCCGCATGTCCTATGATCGGGCCATTCATGGAGTCCAGGCCCTGTTGAAAACCTTGAATAGACTGTCCTGACCCGTGAAGACGGGTGGGACACGCCGGAGGATATCGACCTGATGACCAAGAAGAAGAATGACGACGACCGCGTGAACGACGAGCCGATCGTCGAGCAGGACGATGCCGAAGCCGCCGAGGCGGCAGAGGGCGACAGCGAAGCCGAAGACCGGCCCGACCTCAAGGTCGTAGAGCCCGAAGAGGAACTCGATCCCGAGGAAATCCTGACTCGCGAGCGTGACGAATACAAGGACAAGTGGTTGCGCGCGGTGGCCGAACAGGACAACGTACGCAAACGGTCACGACGAGACGTCGCCGATGTGCGACGCTTCACCGAGGCCGACATCGTGCGTGACCTGCTCGATGTCCTCGACAACTTCGAGCGCGCCGCGGCCAGCGTAACCGACAAGGATGACGAGACCGCCAACGTGAAGAGCATCCGCAGCGGCATGGATCTGATCCACAATCGTTTCCGGGAGATCCTGGTCGCACGCGGGCTGGAGCCCGTGCCGGCGGAAAAGGGACAGGACTTCGATCCGAACATCCATGAAGCGGTCATGCGCATGGAGAGTGAGGACGTGGCTTCGGGAGCCGTCATCGAGGTGGCCCAGACCGGTTACAAGCTGGGCGATCTCGTCCTGCGGCCGGCCCGTGTCGTCGTAGCGCAATAGAAGGATGATGATGACCAACAAGCAGGACTATTACGAATTGCTGGGCATCGGCCGCGACGCGGAGAAGGCCGAAATCAAGAAGGCCTATCGCAAGCTCGCTATAAAGTTTCATCCGGATCGCAATCCGGACGACCCCAGCGCGGCCGAGAAATTTCGCGAGGCCACCGAAGCCTACGAGATCCTGAAGGATCCCCAGCAGCGCGCCAAGTACGACCAGTTCGGTCACGCCGCCTTCGACCAGACCGCCGGTTTCGGCGGCGCCGGCGGATTCGGACCCGGGTTCGACATGAACGATGCTCTCGAATCCTTCCTGAACAACTTCGGCGGTTTCGGTGACATCTTCGGCGGCGGCGGCGGCGGGGGCGGTGGCCGGATACCCAACCGTGGCCACGATCTCCAGGTGAAGGTTTCCCTGACACTCGAAGAAGCCGCCACGGGCGTGAAGAAGAAGATCAAGCTGCGCAAGCAGGTGGCCTGCAAGGATTGCGACGGCAGCGGCGCGGCCAAGGGCAGCCGACCCCAGAGCTGTACCGAATGCAACGGCCTCGGCCGCGTGCGCCAGGTTCGCCGCTCCCTGCTCGGCCAGATGGTGACCGAGGGGATTTGCCCGCGTTGCCAGGGCCGCGGCAGCGTCATCAGCGACCCCTGCGGCGGCTGCCACGGGACCGGGACCGTGCGCGGCGAGGAAACGGTGGAGGTCCGCATACCCCAGGGCGTGACGACCGGCAACTACATGGAGATCGCCGGTCACGGCGACGTGGGCGAGCGCACCGGGCCCACCGGTGATCTGCGTGTACTCATGCAGGTCGCCGAGCACGATCTGTTCGAGCGTCACGGTGACGACCTGATCATCGACTTGCCCGTCTCGCCCGTCGATATGATGCTGGGCGTCAAGGCCGAGGTGCCCACTCTCGACGGACGAGTTGCCCTGAAGATCCCGGCCGGCACCCAGAGCCACAAGATATTCCGGCTGCGCGGCAAGGGGATGCCCCGGCTCAATCGGGGCGGTCATGGCGACCAGTTGGTGCGCGTTATCGCCTGGACTCCGCAGGATCTGTCCGACGACGAGAAGCGACGTCTGGATGAATTGCGCGATGTCTTGGCCGTGCGCACGCCGGCGCCTGACCGGCATCTGTTCGACTGATCCCTGGAGGATCCCATGCGGCACTATTACCTCCCGCCGCCCACCGCCGGCACCCCCCTGTCGATCGGCGACGAAGCTGTATTGTCTTCCGAGGAAAGCCGCCATCTTGTCAAGGTCATGCGCGCACGCGTCGGAGATACGGTGAGTCTGATCGACGGCTGCGGTCATCGCTTGCAGGCCGATCTGGTGGAGGCCGCCGCCGCTGCACGCATACGGATACTCGCTTGCGAAGACGACCCCCGCGAACTGGCGCACCCGCGCTTGTGCCTGGCCGTCGGCGTGGTCAAGGGACGCCGATTCGAATGGTTACTGGAGAAGGCCGTCGAGCTGGGAGCCCACACCATTCAGCCGCTGCTGACCACTCATGGTGAAATCGATCCCCGCGCGGGCAAGCAGGGGAGATGGCGCACGATACTCCTCGGCGCAACCAAGCAGTCGGGGCGAAGCTTGTTGCCCGAACTCGCCCCGCCACGAAGTCTGGACGACTGGCTTGCCGGCCGGTCGGGGAGCGGTCTCCATTATGGTGTGGCCCGCTCCCGGGAACGGAGCTGGGACGGGGCTGGTCGGTCGATACTGACTCCCGAACGCCTGCTGGCGTCTCGATGGGATCCGCGGGGCGAATTGACCTGGGTCGTCGGCCCCGAGGGCGGCTGGGACGAGGGAGAACTCAAGGCTTTGGCTGCGTCAGGCACGCCCGTACGACTCGGCCCGCATCGACTCCGTACCGAGACGGCGGCCTGTGCGGGTCTCGTGCTGCTCACGTCCCTGCGCGAGATGCTTATCGACTAGTTGCGACGGGCGCGGCATACTGGTGCGGTCGTTTCAGGGATTGCCAACGGAGGAATACCATGTCGAAGTCGGAGCTGGCGACGCGGATCCAGCAGGACACGATCGTGGCGATGAAGGCCAAGGACAAGGAACGCCTGACCGTCATGCGCATGTTGCAGGCGGCCATCAAACAGATTGAGATCGATACTCGCGAAGACCTGGACGAGGACGGCGTCGTCAAAGTGCTGCAGTCCTACCTGAAGAAGGTCAAGGACAGCCTGTCCGGTGCCCGCGACAGTGGTCGCGAAGAGCTGGTGGCCAAGGCCGAGGCCGAGATGGCCATCGTTCAGGCGTACCTGCCGGCCGAACTCGACGACGCCGAACTGGAAACTCTCGTGCGCGAAACCATCGCCGAGACGGGCGCAGCGTCCATGAAGGACATGGGCCTCGTCATGAAGGCCGTTCTGGCCAAGGCGGGCGGACGGGTCGACGGCGGCCGGGCCGGTCCCGTCGTGAAGTCCCTGCTGTCCCAGTGACCGGAAGGAACCGCTCATGCATTGGCTGACCATCGCCACGCTGATCCTGTTGTTCGTCTTCGCGGTCGCGGGTTGGCGCGCCGGTCTGATCCGTCGCGTCCTGGAACTCGTGGGCATGGTGGCATCGGTCCTGCTGGCCTCCCATTACGGGCATCTTGTGGCCGAGCAACTTCAGGACTCCACGGACTTGGACGACCGGTTGGCCGGTCCCCTGGGCTGGTTTTTGCTCTTCGCGGTCCTGCTGCTGCTGACGCGTTTGCTGGCCTGGGCCTTGTCGAAAGCCCTGCGGGTCTCCATCCTCGGCTGGCTGGATCGCTGGGGCGGAGGACTGCTGGGTCTGCTGATCGGTTTACTGGTGGGCAGCGTTCTGCTGATGCTGGTCGGCCGTCTTCCCGTCGATGGAGATCTGGCCGATCAGATCGAGCACGATTCTGTCACCCGGTTCGTACACGGAGCCGCGCCGGCGCTCTACGGTTTCGTCGTGCGCGACAAGGGAGACGAGATCGAACGCCTGTGGGACCGGGCTCGCGACACGGTCGGCG
>DAOVZQ010000175.1 GCA_030635025.1 bacterium | reverse complement strand
GGAACGCGAAGATCAGGAGCATCGCGATCTCGAAGGCATAGATCAACCAGCCGTGCAGGGCTGTCTCCAGAAAGTAGGCGTACCCGTTGAAGGCGGCCGGACCGATGTACATGGTCAGGTTGCCGATCAGATGCACCATGATGAAACTGACGAGCATGAATCCGGTCAGGCCGTTGATGTACTTCTTGCCGACCGACGACCAGATTTTGGGTTGGTTAGCGGACATGGACAAGCTCCAGCGCTGATGACCACCGAGAGAAAAGGATTATCCAAGAATCAATAACACTTGCCCGGGCAGGATTCAACCCGCGATATGGGACGCAATACCAAGGGGTTTACTACTGTATGAAGCTCCGGACCTGACGATGCAGACGCGTCCCCCACCCCGTACTGATCGTCGGAACTCATTGAGCGGGTACCGTGCGGTACCCGATTTGTCCCTGAGCGTCTTTTGTGGTACATTGCCGCTCGTTCGTCCGCAATCAAGAGCATTTCACACTGGATAAATCGATATGAAACATGTAGCCATGACCGCGGCCTTCGTCCTGATTGCGACCAGTCTGCTGCTGCCCATCACGACGGCTTGCGCCGACGAGAGTCCCCTGCCCCGCCAATACCAGCCGGACCCACGGGAGAGCCACTTCTCCGTCCTGCACATGCTGACCGACGGGGGCGAAAACGCCGAAGCCTATTTCAGCTACGACTCCGAGCGGTTGGTCTTCCAGACGACGCGCCCGCCGTACGCCTGCGACCAGATCATGGTCATGCCCGTCGGCGGCGGCAATCCCGAACTGCTGTCCACCGGCGAGGGACGCACGACCTGCGCCTACTTCACCAAGGACGACCGGTACGTGGTCTACGCCACCACGCATCTCGCCGGACCCGAATGCCCCACGCCCCCGGACATGAGCCAGGGTTATGTATGGGGCCTGTTCGCGGGATACGACATCGTAAGGCTGGACCCGGAATCCGGCGAGCTGATCCGACTCACCGACACGCCGGGATACGACGCCGAGGCCACCGTCTCCGCCGACGGCGAAACCATCGTCTTCACCTCGGCCCGCGACGGCGACCTGGACATCTACACCATGGATCTCGACGGCGGGAACGTCCGCCGCCTGACCGACACGCCCGGGTACGACGGCGGCCCCTTCTTCTCCCCCGACGGCACGAAGATCTGCTACCGCAGCCACCATCCCGAGCCCGGCCCCGCCCTGGACGATTTCCGTCGTTTGCTGGCGGACGAGAAGGTGCGGCCCTCGGTCATGGAAATATTCGTGATGAATGCCGACGGATCCGGCCAGATTCAGATCACGACCCTCGGCTGCGCGTCCTTCGGCCCCTTCTTTCATCCCTCCGGCGAGAAGATCATCTTCGCGAGTAACCACCCGGATCCCCGGGGCCGCGAGTTCGATCTGTGGATGGTGGATGTGGACGGCGGGAACCTGGAGCGGATCACCTACTCGGAGGGTTTCGACGGATTCCCCATGTGGGCGCCCGACGGCGAGACCTTCGTCTTCGGCAGCAACCGGCACAACACCGGTCCGCGGGATACCAACATCTTCGTAACGAAATGGATCGACTAGGCGCTGTCGACCGGACTAGTCCCAGATACCCAGTTCGGCCCTGACGTCCTCGGTGGCGTCGGTGCGCGGATCCCAGGGCGGGCTCCACACCAAGTCCACGAAGCACGACCGGACACCGGCGACGCCCATGGCCGCATTGCGCGTGGCTGTGATGATCTCCGGGGCCAGGGGACACATGGGGCTGGTGAGGGTCAGGTCGATCTGGACGTTGCCGTCGTCGGGCTCGACTTCCACGCTGCGCAACAGTCCCAGGTCCACGATGGACAGATTCATTTCCGGATCGATGACCGGTCGCAGGGCTTCGATGATCTGGGCCTGACTCGGTGCATTCATGTCATACCTCCGTGGTCGAAACGCCCACGGGGCGATCCTGGGTGTGGGATGCGATGGCCTCGAGGGCCGTCATCCAGGGGAGCAAGGCACACTTGATACGCGCGGGAAACCGGCGCACACTGGTGAGGATATCGAGATCGCCCGGGTCCAGTTCGTCGGGCAGCTCGTCGCCGTCACCGTGCATGTGCTCGCGGAAGGCGTCGGCTAATTGACGAACCTCCGCGAGTGTTCGTCCCGTCACCAGTTCGGCCAATATCGAGCCGCTGGCCGTCGCGATGGCGCAGCCGCATGTGACCGCCGAAACCTCAACGACACAGTCCCCGTCCAATCTTAACTTGAGAGTCAGCTCGTCGCCGCAGGACGGGTTCTTGCCCTCGGCCTCCAGGTCGGGCGTGTCGATAACCGCTGAGCCGCGGGGCGCACGGTGGTGATCGAGAATCACCTCGCGATAGAGTTCGTCCATTTCCCCGATCACGCGAAAACCTCCCGGGCATACCTGATGGCGTCGGCCATGGCGTCGATATCGTCATGCGAGTTGTAGAGTCCGAACGAGGCCCGTGCGGTCGCGACGACTCCGAGCCGGCGATGCAGGGGCTGGGCACAATGGTGCCCGGCCCTTACGGCCACTCCCCTGGCGTCGAGCAGCTGGGCGAGATCATGGGGATGGATCTTCGCGTCGTGGAAGGACACCAGCCCCCCTCGCTGCGATGGATCGTCGGGGCCGTAGATCGTCAATTCGTCGAAAGCGGACAGGGTCTCGAGGGCGTAGCCGGTGAGCTGTATCTCGTGTGTGCGAATCCTTTCAAGCGTGGCCTCCTCGATCAGATCGAGAGCCGCGGGAAAAGCCGCAGCCGCCGCAACGTTGGGCGTGCCCGCCTCGAAGCGATGCGGCACGTCGGCCCAGGTGGCGTCGTCGAGGGTAACCGTCTCGATCATTTCACCGCCGAATTCGACGGGTTCGAGCCGCGACAGGATCTCCGGTGTGCCCACCAGGAAACCCAGCCCCATGGGGCCGTAGACCTTGTGGGCCGAAAAGGCCAGCAGGTCCACGCCCAAAGCGTCGAAGTCCACCGGCATGTGCCCTACGCTCTGGGCGGCGTCGACGATAACCACGGCGCCCCGCTTGTGGGCCGCGGCCGCAATCTCGGCCACGGGGTTGATCGTGCCCAGCACGTTGGAGGCATGGGTCAACGACACGATGCGGGTGCGGTCGGTCAGCATCTCGGGCAACGCGCCAAGGTCAAGCCGGCCATCGTCGGTCACGGGGATGTGCCGCAGCAACAACCCTTCCTGACGAGCAAGCTTGATCCAGGGCACGAGATTGGCGTGATGCTCCATTTCGGTGAGCAGGATCTCGTCGCCGGGGTTCAGGGTGTGACGCAGTCCGAAGGCCGCCAGGTTCAGGGCGCCGGTCGCCCCGTTGGTCATGATGACCTGTTCCGGGCGAGTCACGCCCAGGAAGCGGGCCGTACGACGGCGGCACGTCTCGTAGAGATCGGTCGCTTCAGAGGCCAGGGTGTGCATGCCGCGGTGTACGTTGGCGTTGTGTCGACGGTAATAGCGGGCCTGGGCCGCGATGACCCCTTCGGGTTTCTGTGCCGTGGCCGCGCTGTCGAGATAGACAAGACGATGGCCGTTGACCAGGCGTTTGAGGACCGGAAACCGCTCGACGCAAATGGCGCCGCAACGGATACAGTCGCCGTCCTGGCCTTCGCAGGCGCTCGCCCCCGCGGGTCCCTTGAGGAAATGCAGGTCGCTCCTCATGCCGCCTCCCCCCCGCGGTTCGTTTCCAGCCGGGACCCGATGATCGCCGCAACCGTCTCACGCACGCCTTGGGGCAACCGGTCGAGAGTCTGGCCCAGGAAACCCTGCACGACGAGCCGAAGGGCTTCGTCCGCGTCAAGCCCCCGGCTCTGCAGATAGAAGAGTTGTTCGGGATCGACCGGGGCCACTGTCGCACCGTGGCTGCAGGACACGTCTTCGTTGAGGATCTCGAGCTCGGGGATCGAGTCGGCCCGGCCCGTGTCGCTCAGCAAGAGGTTGCGATTTTCCTGGAAGGCTTCGCTCTCGCGGGCCGTCTCCTCGATGCGGATCAGACCCGTGTAACTGCTGCGGGCATCGTCGTCGGCCACGGCCTTGAAATCGATATTACTCCAGGTGTGACCGGACTTGTGACGGTGACTGGTATGATGATCGAAACGCTGGTTCGCCGCCGCCAGCGCTATGCCTCGCATCTCGCTGCGGGCGCCCTCGCCGATCAGATCGGTAAACAGGTCGACCTTGGCGCGATCGCCGCCCAGCGAGGCGAAAACCGTCAACAGGTCGGCATCGCGATCGGCATAGCCGCGTACTGTCAAATGTCCGTTGACTCCGCTCTCCCAGCGCTGGATCAACACGTGGTTCAGCCGGGCTCCCTCAGCGGCGCTCAGTTCGGTGCGGCCGAGGATGCGTGCGCCTTCGCAGCCGCCGGTGTGCTTCTCGACAACCGTCAGGTTCGCCCCCTCGCGCACATCGACAACCAGGCGCGGCAAGGTGGAACCGGAGCCGGCCTGAACGATGACCAGGACGGGGTCCACCAAGATCGCGCCACGCGGCAATTCAATATGTACGCCGCAGTTCCAAAGAGCGGTATTGAGATCGTGGAAGAGCCCGGACGATCTCTCGTCTTCGCCTTCTTCCATACCAGAAAGACCCAGGGTGTTCGTGATGGGCGCGGCGACGAGGCCCGCGGCGCGCGCGGAGGGCGCCAGATTCACAACCGGCGCGCCCCCGGGACGCAGCACGATCAGGGCGGCTGCGCCATCGGGCACTTCGGCTCCTGCGACGGCGGTGTCCGATACGTCGACTGCGGACGCAGCCGATCGCTCGGGCACCGGGTCACCGGGCAACATGTGCCGCGGGTCCGTGAACGTCCACAGGTGCTTGACCCGGTCGGGCAGATCCCGTCCGAGCAGACGACCATGGGCCGACACGCGCGCAGCCAGCATATCCTTGGACTCACCCAGCAGGCGCGAGATGTCGCCGACCTTATCCTCGGCGGGCAGGCTCGCCCCCAAGTCCGTTCGTGTATCCAGTTCGGTCTTAGCCAACGGAACCCTCCATCTCCAGCTCGATCAGCCTGTTCAGTTCCACGGCATACTCCATGGGCAGTTCCTTGACGAACGGCTCGATGAAGCCATTGACGATCATCAGTCGCGCCTTGTCCTCGTCCAGGCCGCGGCTTTGCAGGTAGAAGAGTTGCTCCTCGCCCACCTTCGAGACGCGCGCCTCGTGTTCGACGCGCACATCGTTCTCGGCCACGTCCATGGTCGGGTAGGTGTCCGACCGGGCCTGCTCGCCGATCAGCAACGCATCGCATTCCACATTGGTCTTACAGCCGCCGCAATTTCGCGCCACCTTGATCAGCCCTCGGTACGACGAGCGCCCGTCGTCCTTGCTGATGCTCTTGCTGACGATGCGCGAGGTGGTGTTGGGCGCAGCATGGATCATCTTGGCGCCGGCGTCCTGGTGCTGACCGTGACCGGCGAAAGCGATCGACAGCACTTCGCCGTGGGCTCGCTCGCCCTTCAGCACGATGGCCGGGTACTTCATGGTCAGTTTCGAGCCGATATTGCCGTCGACCCACTCGACCACGGCGTCCTCGTGGGCGTGGGCCCGCTTGGTGACCAGGTTGAAGACGTTGGTGGACCAGTTCTGGATGGTCGTGTAGCGGATGTGGGCGCCCTTCATGGCGACCAATTCCACCACCGCAGAGTGCAACGAGTCCGAAGAGTAGGTCGGCGCAGTGCAGCCCTCGATGTAGTGTATGCTCGAGCCCTCGTCGGCGAGAATCAGCGTGCGCTCGAACTGCCCCATGTTCTCCGCGTTGATGCGGAAGTAGGCCTGCAGCGGAATGTCCACCTTGGTGTTCTTGGGCACGTAGATGAACGAGCCGCCCGACCACGCCGCCGTGTTCAGGGCCGAGAACTTGTTGTCGCGGGTCGGGATGACCGTCCCGAAGTACTTCCTGACGATCTCGGGGTGCTCGCGCAACGCGGAGTCCATGTCCATGAACAGGACACCCTTCTCCTCCAGCGACTTCTCGATGGAATGGTAGACGACCTCGCTCTCGTACTGG
>DAOVZQ010000331.1 GCA_030635025.1 bacterium | reverse complement strand
ATCCTCTGACAATGGTAAACCAAAAGACGGCGCAAGCAAGAACGGGATGATCGGAACGACGCGTCAACCGGCGCGACGAGAGATCGCGGTTTCGGCCAGGAGCAACAGGATCGCCGACAGCAGCAGGATGGGCGCCAACTCGCGTCCCCGCAGGGCCGAGGCGAAACCGGTCGCCGCGATCGAGGATATGTCGAGACCCGCCTCGAAACCGGCATCGGCCAGCGTTTCGAGAACCGTGTCGGGCGTCTGCAGGCGCGGGTCACCTTCGGCCGGAGGGGACGCCACGGCCACGACCCCGGCGGTGTCGCCGCCGGCCACGAACAGGTAGTACCCCTTGCGTCGCGCCGTCTCCCCTGTCATCACGGGCTTGCCATCCACCCAGGCCACACGCGCGGACAGGCGCTCATCGACTGCGCCGCGCGTGCCGCGACGGAGCAGGAATGGCGTGTCGCCCAGGGCGTCGTCGCCATCGAGGGCCAGGCGCGGAGGCGCGCTCACCGCGATATTCATCTCGTCGGCGCCGATCCCCCCGGCCAGGAAGGCCGCAAGACGCTGCGCGAAAGGCAGGAACATGGGATTGCGGGCCAGGTCCGTGGATCCGGGCAGGAGGTTGAAGGGCAACAAGGCGAAGCGACCCCGGTCAAGGGCTCCAGTGGCCAGCAAGGGAGTGCCGCTCTGACCGGTCATCAGCACCGCGAGGCCGCTGTCGGCCAATGCGAAATGACGGCGCCACAGAGAGCGTTCCAACGTCTCGGTCGACGCCGTGCGCAGACCATCGAACACGGGGTGATTCCGATCGACGACACGGGCCGACTCGGCGCCCGTCTCCGAACGATTGCGATAGCCGATGTCGCCGTCGACACCCAGCAACGGCAACAATGTGGCGCTGAGATAACCCGACAGGTTGTAATCGCCGAACTGGAAGACCGCGCCGGCACCAGCACGAAGGCGACGCTCCAGGACATCGGTGGTGGTGCGTCCCAAAGGTCCACTGTCCAAGAAAATCATGAGGTCGGCCCGCTCGAGATCTCCCGTCCCCAGGCGATCGCCGGATCGGGTCGTGACGCGAAAAACCGATGCGTCGTCTGCATCCTCACCCATGGGCGACAGGGCATTCAACCAGTAGAGCCATCCGCCCCCGCCCACAGCGCCCCGGTCGGGCCCGTGGACCAGCAGGACCTCGATACTGTCACGCACGCCAAGAACAAACGGGCGGTCGTCGTCCACGCTGAACGGATCCGCATCGGTGGCCACCAGCCCGGTGTGCAGGCCTGCCGCCGGCGCCGTCACCGCGAAGAGCAGGCTGTCCACGTCTCCGACCGCGGCCGTCGTTACGGCCTCGGCTACCCGCTCGCCATCCAGCTCGAGCCAGAAGGACTGGGACGGATGAGCGACCAGAACCTCGGCCCTCAGGTTGAAGGTCTCCCCCTGCTGAACCGCGCGCAGGGGCAACCTCACGTCCCGCACGCCGCCGTTGACGGTCTCCTCGCCGAAACGATGCAGCAGCACGCGGTCGATCCCGACCGCTTCCAATTCGGTTGCGGCTGCTTCCATACGGGTGTCGTCCCAAGTCGTCAGTTGAAGATCCGACAACACGACCACGACCGCAGGTCCGTTACGCGCATCCTGCGCCCAGCGGGCCGCGCTCGACAAGGCGGCGGGCAGGTCGAAACCGCAGTCGGTGGGCTCCAGGCCGCGCAGTACGTCCGCGACGGCCGCGTCGGCGCGTGTCCAGTCCCCGAATACGACACGGGCGTCGTCCGCGGCCAGGATCATCTGGATCTCGCTGCCGCCGGGCAGGGCTTCGATCGCCGTGGCGGCATAGTCGGTCGCCGAAGCGAATCGTGCGCCCTCTTCGCCGACGGTCTGCATGCTGGCGCTCGCATCGATGATCATCAGCAGGGAGACCCGTCCAGAATCACCCGGCGCGATGCCGGCCAGGCGCGGCCGGGCCACCGCAAGGGCGATGAGCAGGATGGCCAGCACACGCAACAACAACAACAGGAGACGCCGCAGCCCGACCGAGCGCGACCGTTGGATCTGGACCTCCTCCAGAAAACGCAGGTCGCTGAAGGGAATATCTCGGACACGCCTCCGGCTGAGCAGGTGCAACACGATGGGAACGGCGGCGGCCAGGGCGCCGAAGAGTAGGGCCGGATTGAGGAAGGAGATCGGCATGTCAGGACATCCGCTTCCGCTTGCTCAGGTAGGCCAGCAAGGCGCGATCGAAAGGCGTGTCGGTGGAAATTTCCACCAGATCGACACGCTGTCTGCGGCATTCGCGTCGCAGTGTCTCGCGCCAGGCGGTCACCCGCTCCATGTAGTGGGCCTTCACGTGGGCGGGCTCGAGCCGCACCTCATGATCCGGACGCTCAAGGTCGATGAATCTGGCCTCCTGCCGGAAATCCAGATCCAGCTCGCGGGGATCGAGAATCTGGAAGACGATCACCTCGTGGCCCCGGTGCCGCAGGTGCTTCAGACCTGAAATCACTTCATCCGGTTCGTCCATGAGATCGGAGAACAGGAGCATCAGCCCGCGGCGGGGCAATCGTTCCGCCGCCCCGTGCAGCATGGCGCCCAGGGCTGTGCCGCGGCTGGGTTCAAGCTTGTCAAGATGCTTCAGGACCTGGAAGAGTTGTCGCTTGACCGCCCGGGCCGGCACCGATATACGCGGGACCTCGTCGAAGATCTCCAGTCCGACGGCGTCGTTCTGACGCAGCAACAGCTGCGCGAAGCAGGCCGCGAGCATGCGGGCGTAGCCCAGCTTGGTCGACCGCTTCTTGTCGGCGGTAAACCCCATGCTGGCCGATCCGTCCACCAACAGGGTAGCGCGCAGGTTGGTCTCCTCGGCGAAGACCTTCAGGTAATGGCGATCGGTCTTGGCGTAGACGCGCCAATCCATATTGGTGACCGGCTCGCCGGGAATGTACTGGCGGTACTCGGCGAACTCCACCGAGAAGCCGTGATAGGGGCTGCGGTGCAGTCCCACCAGAAAGCCCTCGACGACCAGTCGCGCGATGATATCCAGCCGGCCGAGACCGGCGACCTCCACGGGTGTGGGGGTGGTCGATCTCACGCGCCCACCTCGTCGAGCAGCAGGTCGATGATGCGATCCTTGCCGACTTCCTCGGCTTCGGCATGGAAGTTGGAAACCAGACGATGGCGAAGGACCGGATGGGCCAGGGCGCGCACATCGTCGATATCTGGTGTCGGACGACCCTGCAGCAAGGCTCGCGCCTTGGCGCCGAGCAACAGGCATTGGGCGGCGCGCGGCCCGGCGCCCCAGGCCAGGAACTCCTCGGCGGGATGGACGGCGCCCGGCGTGCCGACGCGTGTGGCACGGGCCAGGTCCACGGCATGACGGGTGATGTTCTCGGCGGCGGGCACGCGATGCACGGCGTCCTGGAAGGACAGGACTTCGGCGGCGCCCAGCACCACCCTGGGATCCGCTTCGTGCACGCCCGTCGTATGCTCGACGATGGCCACTTCCTCTTCCAGCGTGGGATAATCGATCAACACGTTGAACATGAAGCGATCGAGCTGCGCCTCGGGCAGCGGGTAGGTCCCCTCCTGCTCGATGGGGTTCTGGGTTGCCAGAACGAAGAACGGCGGCGGCAGTTCGTGGGTGGACCCGCCGGCGGTGACCAGCCGCTCCTGCATGGCCTGCAGCAGGGCGGCCTGGGTCTTGGGCGGCGTACGGTTGATCTCGTCGGCCAGGATCACATTGGCGAAGACGGGCCCCTGGATGAACCGGAAGGCGCGCTGCCCCGTGGCCGTGTCGTCTTCGAGGATCTCGGAACCGGTGATGTCGCTGGGCATCAGGTCCGGCGTGAACTGTATGCGGGAGAAACTCAGGTCGAGGACCTGCGCAAGCGTGCTGATCAAGAGGGTCTTGGCGAGTCCCGGCACGCCTTCGAGCAGGCAGTGCCCGCGAGCAAGGATGGCAATCAGCAGTTGCTCGATCACCTCGTCCTGGCCGACGATGATCTTGCCGACCTGGGAGCGGATTCGCTCGCAGGCCTCGACCAGAAATGCCGCTCGCTGCTCGTGTCCGGCGGACTCGTGGGTTCGTTCTTCGT
>DAOVZQ010000176.1 GCA_030635025.1 bacterium | reverse complement strand
GAAGTCTGAGCGTGACGATGATACCGGCTGCCGCGCCGAAGGAAAGCCGCAGGCCCGAATCGGCCAGAGCGCCGGGCATTGCCAGTGCCCAACACCATAGAAGCAGACCCAAGGTTCGTAATCCGTCGTGGGCGCGGCCGGCCCAGCCCGCCATGGCGGTCATGATCAACAGGGCTCCGGCGCGCAACGAAGACCCGGGCATGCCCACCAGTAGGATATAGACGACAAGAAACAGGCCCAAGGCGAACAGGGTGACCAGGCGACCGGCCCGGAAAGCGCGCAGAAGCAGAAAAAGAATACCCGCAACCAAGCCGACATGAAGACCGCTCACGGCAAACAGATGTCCAAGCCCGACCGTGGCGTAGGCGTTGCGTAAAGCATGAATTCCTTCGGTGCGTTGCCCCAGAAGAACCGATTGCAACAGCCGAGACTCACCGGGCGGAAAAAGCAGGTCGAGCCGGTCCGTTACGGCCAGTCGTAACGGTGCGAGACCTTTGGTGACGGTTCGGCTCAAGAGGTCGTCATCAGGGAACGATCGCCCGTCGCGTAGGCGTCCGTCCCACACCAGACCCCGCCCATGGAGAAAGCGATACGGAGAAAAGCCACCGGGGACACTGGCCCTGCGGGGACGACGAAGCTCCAGATCGCCGCCGACGATTTCCCATAGAACAGGAACGCCGCCGTCTCCGCTGAGCATAACGCCATCGGCCGGACGTGGTCCGTCGGCCGTTACGGCCAACATCGAATCGAGTCCGACTATGACGGCCGGCGCCCGCCATCGATCCCCCGAGGTCCTGGGCCAACCGGTCAGTCTCAGGCAAGCGCCTCCTCGTCCGACAAGACGCTCAGAGGGAGACCAGGGATCCGCAAGGTGCAGCCTCATATCGACAATGCCGGCATCACCGTGTCGTCGACCGGCGTTCCATCCCAACAACGCGGTCGCACTTATCACGATCGTGCCGACAACCGGTTGTCCGATCAATCCTGTCAACAGAGGCAGCACACAGGCCGCACGCAGTGACAGGTCTGATCCCAGGGGACACCTTCCATGCCCCGATGGGCTTTGTCCGGTTCGCCACTCCCCCACGGACATGGAGGACATCAGGACCAAGGCCCAGACAACAGGCCAGGGTGTTGACTTTACACGGGAAAGGACGGGAGCAATAAGTCGAGAGGTCAGTCGGTGGAAGCGTTGTAACGCGGGAGAGTCAGAATGGGGTCTCCGCCCGGATTCCAGAAGTGGCACCTGTTGCGGCCTCTCTGCTTGGAGAGGTAAAGCATCCGATCCGCGTTGCGATACAACTCATCGGGCGTGTCGCCGGCCCCGGGAAACCCGGCGCCTCCGAAAGAGATCGTGACGCGTAAAGGTTCGCTGGCATCGGGATCGGAGAGCCGAAGATTGGCGATGCGTACCTGGATGCGTGTGACGATGTCGCGGGCGGCCTCGAGGTCGGTGTCCGGCAGTACCAGGGCGAACTCCTCGCCGCCGACTCGACAGACCAGGTCGATGCGACGTAGCCCACGCAGCAGTTCGCGCGCCACGGATTTCAGGACACGGTCTCCGGCCGGGTGGCCGTATCGGTCGTTGACGTCCTTGAAATGGTCAATGTCTCCCAAGAGCAGTATCAACGAGGTCGAACGACGCTGAGCTCGTTCGATCTCGAGGACGAGTTGCTCGTCGAAAAAGGCCCGGTTGTGAACGCCGGTAAGATTATCGATGTGTACGAGGCGGTTCATCAGGCTGGTCTGACGCCAACCGTTGGTGACGAAGCGCGAGATACGAAAGGCCAAACGGACGAGTGTCTCCCTGTCAATCGGTGCCAGCTGGATCACATACAAAAGCCCGACTTCGCTGATAACGCCCTGGTCTTCAGGGTTCAGTTCCTCAGCCGGGGGATAAAGGGGAACCGCCACACCGGCCGCGAACCCACCCGGGGCGTCTTCCGGAGCGACCCGTTGCTTCAATATGGGCGGCAACTCTGACCAGGCGGGAATCCAGACCGCCTCCCCCTCCACCCTCGTCAAGGCCCAGAAGGGACGCTCATTGCGTGGGCAATGGTCCACGTTCGGCAGGGGATCGGGTACGTCGGCACTTTTGAACAATTCAATATGTAACTCGGTCCCGAGGAAGGTAGGCCGGAGCAGACCGACAACATCCTGCAGCAGGCCCGATACGCCGACACCCGCCATGCGCGTTACGCTCAGGTCCTGGGCTCTCTCCATGGCGTTGAGGACACGATCGTGGATATCGTAATCATGAGGGGCGAAGAGATTGTCCTGAACCGTGCCCGGAGGGACGATCTGGGTCTCGAGTTCCGGGGGGTCTTTCAGCGGCGGAGGCTCGTCCTCGTAGATCGGTGTGAGATCGAGCAGTGTGGCGTGATCCCGTAGTGCGAAATAGCAGGTAGGGGCCGTTTCGTTTCCGTTGACCAGGACGCGCACAAGGTCGCCCCGATGCATCAAGGAATGGACTAGGGTCTTGCCGGCCGCGCGCAAGGCGTCTTCATCGTTGTTCGCAAGCGCAACACGCAAGGCGTGCCTCTGGGACGCCCCGACTTTTGAAACGGAGAGCAGATGTCGAATCAAGGATCGCAATACGGCTCTTCTCTCCTGTCAGTTGTTGCTTTGTTTGACCCGTTACGTGAGTATATTGAAACGACGTCAGCGCCGTCACACCTGTACAATTGTGACACACTGTGCGGTATTTATCAATATCGTCTGTCTTGGCGCCAATTTTCGGTCACCGACAGAACCCTGTTTCTTTCCTGGCAATGATTGGCAAGAAACGCCCTAAGCCTCGGGAGTTCAAGGATGAACTTAAGTTCCAGACTCGCCTTCAAGACCTTTGCAACTCTCTGGTTCCTCACATTTTCTATGTTTTTGCTGGCAGGATGTGCAGGACGGCCCGGCTCGACCGATTTATCCGCAGATCGCATAGATTCGCAGCTCGAACCGTCCCATACCGTGGAAGACACAGGTGTGGTCGTCACGGATCCGCCTATTGTCGCGCGCCCTCCCGAAGGACCCGCCGGACGTGCCCTCAGGGATATGCTGGACGACCGTCCCGATCTTGCCCAGCTCGATGACATCTACCGTCAGGCCCTGGAACTGCTCTCCCTGTCGCACTACGAAGCGGCCGAGGATCTGCTATACATCCTCAAGGACGAAGCCGTCGCCATGGTCCCTGCCGATAGTGACAGTGTGGCGCACGGTTTCCTCGCCAGTCTGGATAGACGGGTTACCCTCTTGGCGGGAGTGCTTGCCGAGGATCAGGCCCTGAGTCTGTCCGTTGCCGATAACGACTCCCTGCTCGCCGCTGCCTACGACAACGTGCGCGGGCTGTCCTTTCCCGACTCCCTGGTGCCCGTCTCGGGCAACATGCTCAGTGACATCCAGGGGGATCTGTTGGCGATCGAGAACGACGCAGTCGATAAATGGATGGAATATTTCACGGGTAACGGTCGCACCACCATCCAGAAATGGCTCGATCGCAAGGCGGTCGTCGATTCGCTCATCTATCACCGCCTCGACGAATCGGGCCTGCCGCGGGAACTGATCTATCTGGCCGCCATCGAGAGTGGGTTCAACCCGAAGGCCCGATCGGGTGTAGGCGCTCTGGGGACCTGGCAGTTCATGGCGGGAACCGCGCGTCACTACCATTTGCGTTGCGACTGGTGGGTCGACGAACGCCAGGATCCCGAGTTGGCCACTCGCGCGGCGGTTACCTACCTGTCGCAACTCTACAAACGCTTCGGAGATTGGGCCCTGGTTCTGGCCGGCTACAATACGGGTGAACATCGTGTCGAGCGGGCTATCCGACTCGCGGGACACGACGACTTCTGGCGTCTTCACATCCCCTGGCAGACCCGTAATCATATTCCCAAGTTCATTGCGACCGCGCGTATTTGTGAGGATCCCCTGGCCTACGGATTCGAGCCTACCCAGGACGACAAGCTCGGGTACGACGTGATCGATGTCACCGACGCCACCGATCTGGGGCTGATCGCCCGCTGCGCCGGTGTGCCGAAAGACGAGGTCGTCGCCCTGAATCCGGCCCTTTTGCGTGAAGCCACGCCGCCGGGTCAGACCGATTATCCGGTTCGCGTGCCCACGTCGACCGGCGCCGCCTGTATGCAAAAGCTGCGCTCGATCCCCTTGGCTGAACGTTTGACCTGGCGCCGTCACACGGTGACTCGGGGTGAAACACTCGGCGCTATCGCCTCTCGCTACGGGACAGCCGCGGGCGATATCGCCCGTCTCAACACCATCCGCAACGCGGCCCTGATCCACCCCGGCGACCGACTGCTGATTCCCATGCCGGCCGAGCTCGCCGACCGTGCGCGGAATCGGGTCGCGGAGAGCGGCCATTACGTCCCGCCGGCCGGGTATGAACGGGTGAGTTACCGCGTGCATTCGGGAGATACCCTGAGCGGCATCGCGCGCAAGTTGGGTGTCACCCTGCGACATCTGCGGAAGGTGAACAACATGCACAAAACCAGCCTGATCAGGCCGGGGCAGCGTGTCTTCGCCTACAGACCCCCGCGGCCGTAACCGGCCCCGGGGGTCTGCAACAAACTCGTCTAGAAGTGAGCGGTGATACTGACGCGGTGGGTTTCCTCGTCGATGTCCAGCATGTCCCCCGCGTAGGCGTAGTCAATGGTTAGCAGGGCGATCCGGAAACCGGCTCCCATGGTGATGTCGTTGAGCGACCAGCCCGAATCGAATCCACCCCGCAGAAATACCTTTTCATGGAGCGCCAATTCGCCACCGAAGTGGATGTTCGTGCTTAGCGATCCGGTATGGTACTGGTCCGCGTCCTGGCGATTTTCGAAACGCGTTTCGGCGCTGGTGGCCAAGGTGATGCGGGCGTTCCAGGCGGGAAGCGGCAAGCGGTACGCAAGCGCAGGAATCACGGCCGGAGCGATGACTTCGGTCTCGCCGTATCCGTCGGGACCGGTCCAGGACAGGTAGGTCGTAGTGACATCCTGCAGTTTCAGGCCGAAGTCGAGGTTGCGCCAGATCCCAGGGCGCAAAACGCCGAGGTCGATGCCGATGCCCAGGCTGGAATACTCCCCCACACTCTGGCGGATGAACTTCAACGACCCACCGAGTTGCCACGCGTCCAGTCGCTCGGCATAGGAGACGAAGAGAGCAAGCTCCGAATCGCTCGCGAACCTGATCTGGTCCTGTAAGGTGAACAGACCCTGCAACTCGTCGGGGCCGATGATGCCATCGCCGGCCGTGTCGGAACCGGCTCCGGTGTCGAGCTGGTCACGTAGGTGTGATGTTAGCGGGATGTCGTCGATACCGAGTCGTATGGCCGAGACCGCCAGCGCACCATCCTCTCCGCCGAGCAGGGACCAGTCCACAGGCTGAGCGTAGGACACGTAGTCGCGATCGATCAGGTCGCCGAAGCGCTCCGAGTGCATGAGCAACAGGTTGCGTCCTTCGGTTCCAACCAATCCGGCGGGATTCCAGAACGCAGCCGACGGGTCGTCCGCCACGGCCGTGAATGCGCCGCCCATGGCCAGGGCCCGAGCGCCACCGCCGTCTTCCATGAAAGCTCCGGCGTACTTGGCGGCCATGGCGCCGGTGGACACGGCCAGAAGCAGTCCCGCGATGATGAACATGTATGCGACCCGCGCGGTGCGGTGCGTCCGGTTGCAACCGGTGTTCAGCATGAATGATCCTCACATTCCCAGGGGTTGAAAAGCCGTCACGATCCGGACGGCCTATTCCTAGTATACGCCAATGGACCGGTAAGGGCCAAGGCCGAGTGTAATCTCAACCCAAGCCGTATTTCTTAAGTTTTCGGTACAAAGTGCGTTCGCTTATGCCTAATCTTTCGGCGGCCAGTCGGCGTTTACCGCCGGTTGTATGCAGGGCCTGATCGATCAGGGCGCGCTCGGCGCTGATCAGATCCCCGTCACCGCCCGCAGGTTCCGTGGAGTATCCCGACTCGCCGTCGAAGGTGGCGACGACTTTTCCAGTGAAGGGGTCGATGCCGCCTGT
>DAOVZQ010000081.1 GCA_030635025.1 bacterium | reverse complement strand
GGCAGGTTTTGCGGCTGATAGCCGAGTTCAGCGCGGATGGAAAGGGCTCGACGGTAATCACAACCCACCAGACCGACGGTCTGGCTCCCATAGCAGACCGGATCGCCTTCCTGCATCGCGGTCGATTGATACTGGAAGAAGGAACCGAGGAGTTGTTGGCCTCCTGGAAGTGGTTGCATTACCGCGATGGGGCCGGGAGTCGGGTTCTGGAGGAGGCTCTGGTCGGCAGAGAGAGCGGCACCTTTGGTAATCGCGGATTGATCAGGACCTATCCCGATCACAGCGAAGACCTGAAGCCGGGCGTAGCCGCAGGCGACCTCCACATCCGCAACGCAACGATCGACGACATTCTGGTTTCCTTGACGGAAGGACAATGACATGACGGCCCTCGTTCGGAAATATGGTTTGTTCTACCTGACCCATGCAGGCACCTTCTTTTTCCTGTGCGCCTATTCTCTAGCGACCAGTGCACCCAACTACCCTTTCCTGCCGGCCCTCTTTCTACCGATCTACATGAGCGCGGCCTTGGCCATCAGCGAGCGGGAACACGTCGATCCGCTGCTTGGGATGTTGCCGATCACACAAGGAGAGATCATGACGGTGAAATTCGGACTGGCCTTCGCGTTCGTCGTGATCGGTTGGTTGCACATGGGTCTGTTCACGGTTCTTCAGGGACTCGATTCGGAGCTGGCGGGACAGGTGATGAAACTCAACACCCTCAGCTGCATCTTCACGCTCCAGTTGGCCGCGGGCTTCCAGTTGGGGCTCTATTTCTTCGGTCGGTCCTCGTTCTATAAAGTGATCATACTTTTTACGGTAGTGTCGGCGGTGTTCAGCATTCTGTTCTTCATCGGGTTGGCTGAAAACGGCTATCACGAGCCGGGAATGTTCCCCCTCGTTCCTTTCTTGGATAGTCTGCCGATTTTCCTTTTGGCGGTGATCGTTGCAGCGGGAACGGCGGTCTTCTACTTCGTGTTGCGTCGCGGGCCGTGGAGTCCTGCATCCGCCATTGAATCCATCCGTGGGGCAAACGCGCGGTGACACTATTAGGGCTGAGAGCCTTCCGGATCCTGACCGCTCGAGCCCGCCCTCGATCGCTTGGTGTAATATTTTCCGAAGGCCATGTCGTCCACCATGATGTGGTTGGTAAGCCAGTACTTCAGGAAGTCCATCGTCTCCCGGGTAATGCGGCGACCGCTGTTGCGGAACGTCTTTTGTAACTTGACTGCCTTCTCCACGAGTTGCCGATGCAGGCTCTGGTGCAATTGGAGTTTCGGGTATTCCGATTCCTTCATTAACCGCTCTTCAGATTCGAAATGACTGACGGTGTACTCCAAGAGGCGAGTCAGGATGTCTTCCATGATGCGGGAGCCTTTTCCGGCCCGCATGGCTTCATCCAGATCGTTGAGAATACGTACGAGGTTCTGGTGTTCGGTATCGACATCCTGAATGCCGACGCTTAGTTCGCTGCTCCACTCTATTGCGGCCATTGCTTCAGTTCTTGTTGAGGCTGTAGGGTCGGTGATGTTGTCTACCAACTATCGACGGACCAGGGCGGCTCTTGAGCAGCGAGGGCGGTCCCTATTCCGAATACGGTCTCCGGAGGCCAGCTTGATGGCACCGGTGGTCTCGGGAGCGATCTGAACATCGAATAGTATCGAGGGGGTATTCAGATAAGTCGCCATAATTGGCCAATATTCTATCCTATGCTCGTTATGATGACATTATTGGCGCTAATATTTTGAATTATCTATTGACTTATATAGCCAGACCTGTCATCTTAGTGGCGGGAATTAGGGATAAATCGACAAGGATGGCAGTTATGGGCTTTTCCGGTGAAAATTCCGATGATGCAACCCTGAAGGAACTGGGCGTCCGTATAGCCCAGTATCGATTGAATCTGAATTTGACCCAGGACGCGTTGGCCAGGGAAGCGGGTGTCTCCAAGCGGACGCTCCACAGGGTTGAGCATGGCGATTCCACACATGTCTCGAATCTGATCCGTCTTTTGCGGGCGCTGGGATTGGTGGAGAATCTCGAGGCTCTTATTCCCGAGCCTGCCATCAGTCCGATTCAGCAGGTGAAAATGCAGGGGAAAAAACGTAGGCGAGCATCGTCTCCGTCAGAGAAACCAGGCCCCCAAAAGCCATGGTCGTGGGGAGATGAAGAATGACTGTTGCAGAGGTCAAACTCTGGGGAAGGACAATCGGCGCCGTAGGCTGGGATGCGGATATGGGACTCGCCAATTTCGAGTATGATCCGGCCTTCAGGGACAGCGGGATCGAAATCGCTCCCCTGACGATGCAACTGTCGGACAGGATCTATTCCTTTCCGGCCTTGCCCCGCGAAACCTTTCACGGCCTCCCTGGACTGCTGGCCGACTCCCTGCCCGACGACTTCGGAAACGCCCTTATAAATGCATGGCTCGCCAGGGAAGGGCGGGACCCCGAAGACTTCAATTCCGTCGAACGTCTTTGTTACACAGGCGACCGGGGCATGGGTGCTCTGGAGTATTATCCATTGGCGGGACCGTCGGCCACGAAGTCGGAACATGTCGATATTGCGGCCCTGGTTGAACTCGCTAGTGAAATCCTGACCCAACGCAACCGGCTCGAGGGTTCTTTCGTCCCGCTCCAGCGGCAGGATTCCCTGCAGGAAATTCTACGGGTCGGTACGTCGGCTGGAGGAGCCCGGGCGAAAGCGGTTATCGCCTGGAATCCTGAAACGGAAGAGGTGCGGTCGGGGCAGGTCGAAGCCGGGCGCGGATTCTCCTCTTGGCTGCTGAAATTCGACGGCGTGTCCGGCAACAAGGACAAGGAGCTCGAAGATCCGGCCGGCTACGGTCTCATCGAGTATGCCTACTACAAGATGGCCATAGCCGCGGGGATCGACATGAAGGAATGTCGATTGCTCAGGGAAAACGGTCGCAGCCACTTCATGACCCGACGCTTTGATCGTACGGAGGCGGGTCGCAAAATCCATATGCAATCCTTATGCGCCATGGAGCATTTCGACTTCAAGAAGGCAGGCGCCCATTCCTATGAGCAGGCCATGCGGACAATCCGCAGGCTCGAAATACCCATGGAGAGTATCGAAGAACAGTTCCGGCGCATGGTGTTCAATGTCATCGGGCGTAACCAGGACGACCACGTCAAGAATATCGCCTTCTTGATGAACCGGTCGGGCGCCTGGACCCTGTCTCCCGCCTTTGACGTGACCTACAGCTACAACCCGAGCGGGGCCTGGACGCGTGATCATCAAATGTCGCTCAACGGCAAGCGCAATGACTTCGACCTCGAAGATTTCAAGGCCTGCGCGAAGACCGCTTCGATCAAGCGCGGACGTGCGGAAGAAATACTGCACCAGGTTCAGGATGCGGTCGCGAAGTGGAAAGAGTTTGCCGAAGACGCGGGTGTGTCCGGCATCATTGCGGACCGGATTCACGGCACCCATCGGATCAACCTTCTGGATTAGTCGAAAAGCCTGTGTGATCAACCGATGAACGGAGAGACCTGATATGTTTGAGACTGCGCGGGACTGGCTGATCGGCCAGGGATTGAGCTTGTCGTTGGCGACCCCGATTCTCCGGGTGGGGCTGGGGCTACTTGTCGTTATCGTCTCGTGGATCGTCGGCGTGATCGTGCGACGGATTCTCAGGAGGGTGATCTCGAAGATCGTGACGACTTCGAGTACCAACTGGGACGACATCGCCCTGCAGCATGGGGTCTTCGATCATCTCTTGCGCCTGGTGCCTGCTCTTGTGCTCCAGTTGCTGGTTGCGATTCCGCTGACCGGGCTTCCCGACGCCGTCGGCCTGGTACGCACCGGCCTGCACATCTACATGCTCGTGATCATGATCCTCGTGATCGACTCGATCCTGAACGCGGCTCTCGCCATCTATCGGCAGTACCCGGTCGCCAAGAGATTCAATCTCATGGCCATCGTTCAGGTCGTGAAAATGATCGCGTACATCATCATCAGCATTCTGATTCTTTCGATGTTGTTGAACAGCTCGCCCTTGGCCCTGCTGAGTGGGATGGGCGCCATGACGGCCATCATACTGATCGTCTTCAAGGACGCGCTCCTGGGATTCGTGGCCGGCATCCAGCTCACCGCCAACAACATGGTGCGGCGCGGCGACTGGATCGCCATGCCGAAGTACGGCGCCGACGGGGATGTCCTGGAGATCGCCCTGACCACGGTGAAGGTGCAGAACTGGGACAAGACGATCACTACAATCCCGACCTATGCCCTGATCAGCGATGCGTTCAAGAACTGGCGGGGCATGGAGGAGTCGGGAGGGAGGCGCATCAAGCGGTCGATCGCCATCGACATGACCACGGTGCGCATCTGTGATACGGACATGATCGAAAGGTTCCGCCGGTTCGCCTACATCTCGGACTACATCGACGGCAAGCTGACCGAGCTGGCGAAGTGGAACGCCGAGCAGGGCGTGGAGGACGACGTGCTGATCAACGGCCGCCGTCTGACGAACCTCGGAATCTTCAGGGCCTATGTGGAGGCCTATCTCCAGCATCATCCCATGATCCACAAGGACATGACGTTCCTGGTGCGACAGCTCCAGCCCACGGAGAAAGGGCTCCCCATCGAGATCTATGTGTTCTCGAAGGATCAGCGGTGGGTGCACTATGAGGGTATCCAGTCGGACGTCTTCGACCACATCATCGCCGTGGTGTCCGAGTTCGAGTTGCGGGTATTTCAGCAGCCGACCGGACAGGATGTGGCGGGGCTGTTGGATCAACTTCCCGATGAGGTTGACCCGGCCTGACCCTGGCGCTCGTGAAGTTGGTGAGTACGATATTTTCGGCTCTCAAGAACAAGGCCGGCCCCTTCTGGGACCGGCCTTATCGGTTCTGATGCGCGCGAATTTATTTCGTCAGCGTCATCTTCAAGGTCTGCAGGTGATCGCCTACTCGCACATGGGCCAAGTACACGCCGCTGGCGGTAGCGCGACCGTCATCGGTACGGCCGTCCCAGTGCAGGGTGTGGGTGCCCGGGTCGAGAGCGCCTCTGTAGAGAGTGCGGATTTTCTCGCCGGACACGTCATAGACGTCGACCATCGCCTCCGTGCGCCGGTCGCCACCGATCTCGAAGAAGACGTCCGTGGACGGGTTGAACGGATTCGGGTGGTTGCGAAGTGTGCTCAGGGTGAGAGGGCGAACGGACTCACCATTTACGCCGGTACCCAAGCTGATGCCGAACCAGTCGAGGATGCGGTCCATGAGCAGGTTGCGGTTGGCCGCGGTCGAGATGCCCTCGAAGCCGAACGCCATGTAGACACTGCGCCAGGTCCCGGTGTCGGTTCGCACGGCGGCTTCGCGATTGGCGCTGTAGAGGATACAGGCTTCGCCGTTGCCGTAAGGCTGGATTTCGCTGGGGTAGTCCTGGTTGCTGGCGCCGTCGCCGCCCGTGATCAATACCGACAAGCCGTCGCTGATCGGGTCCCCGGCGATACCGATCAGGCTCAGGTCGTTGGTGTCGTCGGAGACATAGGAGGCGCCCAGGTAGGTCCGGTACCAGGTCTGGGCGGCGGTGCCGTATTCGTAACCGTTGGGATCGAAGATATCCCAGCCGATATCCTGTCCGGACATGAACAGACGACCGCCGCCGTCGAGGTACGCTGCGAGTTCGGTGCGGTCGGCGGTGTCGACGGTCGGATACCCCAGTCCCACGTTCCAGACCACCGCGAAGAAGTTCGAGAGGTCCGCGGTGCTCAGCTTGCCGTAGAGGTCAAGGTTCCAGGCGGCCCAGGTGTGGCCGGTGAAGTCGAGCGCGTCGTGAAAGTAGGGCTCATAGGCGTTGCCGCCGTCATCGTCCACACAGAGGATCGCCGTGCCGTCGTGAATGACGTTGAACACGAGCGTGCGGGTCAACAGGGGGTCGTTGTTGCTCACGGCGTTCAGGGTGACCGTACCGGTGCCGACGGTGGCGCCCACGTTGACGTCCACCGAGAGGTGTGTCTGATTTCCGGCGCTCAGGCCTACGGTGATGTCGGTGGTCCAGGGCGGGTAGCAGACGACCCCCTCGCACACCGAAGCGCTCCAGTCGGCAGGCAGATCCTGGACGATCTGCACGCTGTAGGAATCGGTCTGCAGGCCCAGGTTGCTCATGACGGATTCCATGATCACGAGGTCGCCTTCGGGGGCGATGTCCACCGGGTGGGTTGTGCCGAAGAAGTAGGCGTAGTCCGAAGTATTCGTCAGTGACGAGGCCGCCTGCAGTATCGACTTGTCCGTGTCGTCCTGCACCCACACCACGACATATACGTCGTTCCAGCCGGCGTTCATGGTGCCGGTTTCCTGGACCTGTACGGTTTGGCCGCTGGTGATCGAAAGTGGCGTGCCGGCATGGGACGGCAGCATGTCGCGCATGGTGCAGTAGAACCGGAATTCGCCGTTGGTGCCCGGAGGCGAACCCGTGTTCACGTAGGGTTCGACCAGGGCGATACGGGTGACGAGATTGCTCGCGGGCACGTCGCCGTTGGCGGTGATGTCGGCGGTGATGGTCAGCTGGTCACCGACGAGCGACGTCGAGATGGATATGTCGATGGGAGCGTCGGTGGCCAGACGATTGTTCAGCATGATTCTCAGCGCGTCGGCGCCGCCGGGTGACGGGGCGTTAATACCGTCGGTCACCAGATCGGGGACAGAGTTGACGTTGTAATATGTGCGACGGCCGTTGTTGTCGGCCGTGTCGACCAGATAAAAGGGATCGCTACTGCTGGGCCAGCTCATGTGATACTGCAGGTTGAGGACCTTGAGGGTTCCGAATTCATCGACCATCGCGTGGGTCACCGGATTGGCCGTGGCGCAGGGACCGCAACTCACGTTGGTGAAGGATTCGAGCAGAACCACGCGCTGCGATGCGAGGAGAGTCTGCGACATGAACATCATCAAGACGATCAATCCCATACAGAGCAGTGAGCGCAGGGGTTTCATGGAGCTGTCCTTTGCCGAGGGCGAGTGGATCGCGAGCAGGTGCTGGACGATGCGGACGGGAGCGGCCCGAGTGCCTGTTTGCGAATCGATTGAGTATTTTGGCGGGGGTTAGAATTATACTACAAATATCCTAGCAAATACATCTATTATTGAGATGTGGACTTCCCCTGGTTTCGTAGACACGACTTGGGCTACATTGAGCCTCTAGGAGGTATCGATGACCAAACAGCGAATCAAGGCCGAGCCAATGACGGATGCCGCACATAAGAACAAGCCGACCGAGCTTGGAACCGCCTCAGAACGTCAGACCAGGATCCTGGCCACGATTCTGTCCGCGGTCGTGCTTGTCGGCGGACTCATCATCGCCTTTGTTACGCGCCAGTTCGGCTTCCCCCTCTGGGTAACCATGCCGGTCTGCATTTGCTCCGCCTGGTTGGCCTGGACCCTGCCCATGCGCAAGGTCCGCCGTCGACGCGAGATCCTCGGCCGTCCCTTTCCTGTGGAGTGGGAAGTCGTCCTGCAAAAAGACGTCGCCTTCTTTCGGGCCCTGCAGCCGGAGGAGAAGACCCGCTTCCGCAACGAACTGATGATCTTTCTGGCCGAGAAGCGCATCACCGGTATCCAAACCGAAATCGATACACGCACTCTCGTTCTGGTCGGTGCGAGCGCCATCATCCCCATTTTCGGTTTTCCCGAGTGGGAGTGGAATCAGATCAACGAGGTTCTGGTCTACCCGAACCGCTTCGACAAGGGGTTCGGTCTCGAAGGCGGGGACGGGCAGAACATCCTGGGCATGGTCGGCACAGGAGCCATGAACCGGATCATGATTCTGGTGAAACCCGATCTCATTCAGGGCTTCAAGAACGCGGGCGACAAGCGCAATGTGGGTATCCACGAATTCGCCCACCTCGTGGACAAGTCCGACGGGGTCATCGACGGCGTCCCGGGCGTCGGCCTGGATCGTGAGGCCATCGGGCCGTGGATCGAACTGGTTCGCCGCAAGATGCAGGAGATCGACGACGGCGAATCCGATCTCAACCGCTACGCCTTGACCAACGAGGCCGAGTTCTTCTCAGTGGCAACGGAATATTTCTTCGAGCGTCCAGGAATCATGGAGCGCAAGCACCCCGAGCTTTTTGTCATGATGCAGAAGGTGTTCATGCAGGACATGAAGAGTCGGGTGCAGGACTTACGGCGGGAGATCGCGGCGGGGGAGATGAAGTTCGGGCGCAACTCGCCCTGTCCCTGCGGCAGCGGGAAGAAGTATAAGAAATGCTGTTTGTATCGGTGAGAATCCCAAGTTTGATATAGTACCTGTAGAAAATGAACACGATTATCCAAGTATGCTATACTCGCACCATCTTCGTCGCAACGGAGTCGGTGTGGACGGAATATTCAGCAAGGGCAGGTCATAATGCAGACCAGGAAAATGGCTTTGACCGTTTGGTTGCTGATGATGGGCGTTGTTGTCGGCCAGCCGGCTAATGCCACAACCCGCAACGTGTTGGCGGATGGTTCGGGCGATGCCCCGACCATCCAGGCCGCCATGAATCTTTCGGTCGATGGAGATACTGTATTGGTTCATCCGGGCGTTTACGAAGAGAACATCGAATTCGGAGGTCACGCGGTGGTGCTGGGTTCGCTGTTTCTGACCACCGGCGAAACCGATCACATCGCAAACACCATCCTGATACCGTTCTCCGGAGACGTCATCAGCATCGCCGACGGCGAATCCCCGCCGGCGGCAGTGATCGGTCTGACCATACGGCACCCCTGGCCTCACGGTTACGGCAACGG
>DAOVZQ010000002.1 GCA_030635025.1 bacterium | reverse complement strand
GACGAAATCCACCGCATTGTGAGAGAAGCCACAGATGGACCCCAAACTGCAGAAAGCAATGATTCGGGCAACCACACCGCGCCTGACTGACTTCATCCCGCACGAGCCCTACGTTCAGCAAGCGGCGTTCCTGCTGTTGGACCAGCGCGAAGCACTGTACGGTGGCGCCGGCGGCGGCGGCAAGTCCGACGCCCTTCTGATGTCAGCCTTGCAGTACGTCGACATTCCGGGCTACCACGCGCTCCTACTCAGACGCCTCACTACACAACTCACAAAAGCGGGAGGCCTGATTTTTCGCGCACACGAATGGCTGGACGGGACAGATGCTCGGTGGCAGCAGCGAAACAACACGTGGACCTTCCCGTCTGGCGCCACGCTTGAACTCGGCCACATGCAGTACGAGGCAGACAAGCGTAACTATCAAGGTCCGGAGTATCAATACATTGGGTTCGACGAACTCACACAGTTTTCGCTGACCCAATACACCTACATGATGTCACGACTGCGGCGTCTTGCGGGCATCTCGATTCCCATGCGCATGCGCGCAGCCTCAAACCCTGGAGGCGTCGGGCACGAATGGGTCCGGCGCCGATTCATCCTGCCGACACGTGCAGATCCGCCGGACAAACGGCGCCCTTTCATTCCGGCGCTGCTTACTGACAACCCATTCCTCGACCAAGATGATTACAGAATCGGCCTGCAAGAACTCGACCCGGTAGAACGCGCACGGTTGCTCCAAGGCGATTGGGACATGCAACCAGAAGGAAACACCTTCTTCCCGGCGTGGTTTCGTATCGTGCCGCGCTTCCGGATACCGCCGCAGGCTCGCTCGGTCAGAGCGTGGGACCTCGCAGGAACCATCCCCGACCCGAAACATCCCGACCCCGACTATACCGTCTCTTTCCTGCTGAAAGAGCATGACGGTTTTTTCTGGTACGCCGACCGAACCAAGATGAGGGGCCAGCCCTACGAAGTGAAAGAGCACATGAAGGCCACGGCCAAACTCGACGGGATAGATGTCCCGATCGTCATGTTCCAAGACCCAGCACAGGCGGGCATATCGCAACTGGACGACTATTCTCGCAATGTTGTACCAGGCTACCAACTCCACGGCTTCCTGGCTCGGATGCGGAAAGAACTGGCCTGGGGTCCACTTCGTACGGCGGCGCAAGGGGGCCGCGTAGCCATCATAGACGCCCACTGGAATCAGGATTTCCTTGACAGCATCGTGGGAGTACCGTACGCTGCCCACGACGACGACGCCGATGCGGCGGCGCTCGCCTACAACTGGATGATGGACCCAGACAACAACTTTCCGGAAGCGGACATCTTCTGATGCGCATGCCATGGCCCCTTCGCCGCTTCTCGCTAAACTTCTCGCTGCAGCGTACAGACCTTGGCCACAACATCGCTTTCCCCGAGTCAGCCCCCGATACTTTTCTGCGCAATGTTCTCGAAGGCTATGACAAGAACGAACTGGTATTCGCATGTATAGACATGCTTAGTTCATCGCTGCCCGAAGCCCCGCTGACGGCAACCCGTAATTCAATGCCGATTGAGCCGGTGGGGCACCCGCTCCTACGACCTAACCGATTCATGGATCAGAACACGCTGTTCCAAATGGTCGAACTACACCTTGAACTCGCGGGCAACGCCTACTGGGAAAAGGTGCGCGACGCGACGGGACGCGTCGTCGAACTCTGGCCCATCCGGCCGGACCGAGTGCGCGTCGTGCCAGACGCAAGACAGTTCATTGCGCACTACACAATCCGTTTCGGCACACAAGACTTTCCCATAGCAGTTGAGGACATCGTCCACTTCAAACTTCCACACCCGACAGACCCATACTTTGGGCAGGCTCCGCTCAAATCTATTGCACGCCAGGTCGCTCAGGACAACACCGCGACCGACTTCTCGTGGGCATTGCTGAAGAACAGCGCGCTTCCGGGAGTCGTCATCGAAACAATGACCAAGATTGACGAGGTCCAGGCCAAGCGACATCGAGCCAACTGGCGCCGCCATCTCACAGGACGAGGCGCTGGCGGCATTGCCTTCATGCAGAAGGGCCTCAAGGTAATCCCGATCTCGCTCAACATGCAGGAGCTCGGTTTCAAGGACCTGCGGGATGTCAGCGAAACGCGGATTTGCATGGCCTTCAAGGTCTCGCCGATCGTTATCGGCGCCAGAATCGGACTCGAGCAAAGCGCGCTGCGGAACTACGATAGCGCCATGAAAAGTCTGTGGGAACAGGCAATCGCGCCACGCCAACGCACGCTCATCTCAGTCATCAACCACGACCCCGACATGACGGCTGGCGAGATTCTCTGGCACTTCGATACATCAGAGGTCGCAGCCCTCGAGGGGCGCCGCACAGCGCAGACCGACCACGCGGCCAAGCAATTTCAGGCCGGACTGGTGATGCGCGATGAAGCCCGGAAGGTAATGGACATGCCGCCGGTCGGCGGCGACCTCGGCAACGAATTCGCCCACCCGCTGGCATGGGCGGCCAGGCTACCGAACGGGGATTTCCTGACGCCAGACACGACGACGACCCAACCTGGCGATACGCCGCCGCGAGACGACGAGACCACGCAGGAGGATAGATCAGATGCTGCTCCAGACCCGTGAGCCCGAGCGCTTAGGATACCCGATCGACGACATGTCTTTCGCCTTGATGCCCGGCGAGAAGCACGTTTTCAAATCGATCACGCTGAAGTGCGCTCCGTTCGAACAAGAGACAAAAGACGGACGACTCATACGGAGCGGGGCATTCGCAAAAACGATTCGAGAGCAAGTCCCAAAACGGGCGGTAAAACTTCAGGACAGCCACGACTGGTCATGCGCAGCAACGCTCGGCTCGATCACAAAGGCCGAAGAGACAAAAACGCACCTGATAGGCACCTTTGCGCTTTCCTCAGACCAGCCAACACAAAACATCGCGACCAAAGCACACGAAGGACACATCACGCAAACGAGCGTCGGAATCGGAATAGTGGAGAGAGTGGTGCAGGAACGGAAAGGCAAGTTCCCTCTCTTCGCAGTTACCGTGGCGCGCTGGATTGAACAGAGCCTGTGCATGGAAGCATCATTCGCAGACACAGGCGTCATCTCGGTGCACTCCGTCACGCCATTCCAGGCCCTACCCCTCACAGCACTCGACCACGCCTGGAACGCACAAGGGGCCGAGGCCCGCGTTCGAGGATGGGCCACGCAGCGCAACGACGAACTCAACTTCCCGCGCTACCAGCAAGCCTTCCTGTGGTGGGACGCCACGCGCCCCGACCTCATCGGCTCCTACCAACTACCCGTTGCCGACATCGTCAACGGCCAACTTCAAGCCGTGCCGCGCGGGATCATCGCAGCGGCCCAGGCTGTCAACGCCAACGACCACGGCCTGCCCGAGCAGGACCTGGCCGCTCTGCGCCAGAATCTCGACAGGTATTTCGCGGCGATCCGCCAAAATCTTGGCGTCATGATCATGGCGCCCTGGGACGCAGGGGCCGAGACGACCCGAGCGAGCATGGCCGAAACCCAAACAAAGGACTTGACACAGGACCAAGAAGCAGATACCGTGCCAACAGATTCGGCCGCGCCGCCCCGTGCACGCACCGGAGACGACACCAAGCGCAGAGCACTCGCACTACGACTCCGACAGCAAGCACAAGAGGGATAAAAAGCCATGCCGCCCCTTACCGAAATGCAGGCGCGAATCAAGCACATCCTGGAAGTCGAACTTCCGCCGCTGGAAGCCTTCGCGGACTCCGCCACAGGCACCACGACAGAGCAGGGCGAGCAACTCGACACCCTTCTCGCCGAGGTGCAGAATCTGCAAACCAACGTGAGCCGCACCATGACGCTGGCCGAGGTCCGGTCCTTCGTGGGCCCCACGGCGCGCATCCTTCCCCGCGAGACCGGCACCCAGGCCACCGAACCCGACACCGACACGTCCACCGGCAGCGACGGCGAAGGCGAGAACTTCTCCGTCGGCCAAGACCGCGCAGCCACGCGGCCCTTTTCCACCTTCTCCGAATTCATGACATCGGTACACGGCGCTGCCATGCCCAATCAGCAGCCCGACGTTCGCCTCTTCGCCACCGGCGCCAGTGAAGGCGTACCGTCCGACGGCGGCTTTCTCGTGCAGCAGGATTTCGCCTCAGAAATCATCCAGGTCATGCACGAGACAGGCCAGATCGCAGGACGCTGTCGCAACCTACCCATCTCCTCGGTTTCAAACTCTATCGTGATACACGGGGTGGATGAGACAAGCCGCGCAACAGGTTCCCGATTGGGTGGCGTTCGCGGATACTGGGCAAACGAAGCGGCCACGAAAACGGCGTCCAAGCCGCAGTTCCGTAGAATGACGCTGACGCTCAACAAACTGATCGTGCTGGTGTACGGCACAGACGAACTACTCGCCGACACCACCGCATTCGAAACGATCACCGTACAGGGCGCTGGCGAAGAAATCGCCTTCATGCTCGACGACGCGATCTACGAAGGCGACGGATCGGGCAAGCCGATCGGCATCCTTGACGCGCCAGCCACGATCGAGGTCGCCAAGGAAACCGCCCAGCCCGCCGCGACCATCAAGCAGGAAAACATCGACGAGATGTACACGCGCATGGCGCCGCGGTCGATTCCCAAAGCCGTCTGGTTCATTAACCAGGACTGCTGGCCGCAGCTGTTCGCCCTCGAGCGTGTCGTCGGCACCGGCGGCATCCCGGTCTTCATCCGCCCGAACGGTTCCGCCGATGCTCCCTGGGGAACCCTCATGGGGCGCCCCATCGTCGTCATCGAGCAGGCATCGACACTCGGCACGGCGGGCGACATCATGTTCGCCGACATGTCCTGGTACATCTTCGCAGACAAGGGCGCTCCCAAGTCGGACGTATCGATCCACGTGCAGTTCGTCACAGACGAAACGGCTTTCCGCTTCGTCTACCGTGTCGACGGCCAGCCGACGCTCTCCTCGGCGCTGACGCCCTTCAAGGGCTCGAACACTACCAGCCCCTTCGTGAAACTCGCGACGCGCGCCTAAGCGCCAAGTAGACCGGAAAGGAACAGAGTTATGGCAGCCAAAGGAATCACACTCGCAGAAGAGGGGAAACTGGTCAATGTGATCGCGCCGGTGGACATCAGCGGCGGCGCCCTGACCGGCCGCTACGTCAACATGAAGAACTACGCACACGTAACCTTTACGATCCTGATGGGAGTCGTCACGAACGATGTCCTTATCAAGGTCCTGGAGGCTACGTCAGCGGCCGGCGGTAGTGCAACGGCCATCGCCTTCGCTTCCTACCAAGAGACCGCGGTGGCCGGTGACACACTGGGCGCCAGAACGGCTACCGGAGTCGGCGGAATTCAGACCGGAACCAACAACAGCACGACTCTCGTGATCGAGGTCGACGCATCGCAGTTGTCGGACGGTTCGCCCTGGGTCACAATCCTGACCGATAACGCGGGCAACGCTCTCATCAGCGTCACGGCCGTTCTGACCGGCAGCCGCTTCGCAAGCGGAATCACCCCGACCGTCCTCGCGTAATCTGCGAGGGGGCCTGGAGAAGTCCCCCTCGCGGCCTGACCGGACCGTGAGGGGGCAACCCGAAAGGATACGTGCTATGGTATGGGACAGAGTAGACGGACGCACAGGAGCACGATGGCATGGAGGTCGGCGAGAGTTCTACAACCCGATGACGGGACTGGTCAACACAGTTGACGCCGCCACAACGAAATTCGATGACTTCACCGGAATAGCCCTCGACTCCACCAACGACTGGACCGTAGCAGGCGTCAACGGCGGAACCGCCGCACTCATCGCCACAGACGGCGGCGCCATGCAGATCACGACCGGGGCGGCCGACAACGACGATGTCGACGTCGCCAGTTCCATCATCTGGCGCGCCGACAAGAACTGCGTCATGGAAGTCAGGTGGCGACAGAACGATGTCGACGGCACAGCGATCAACCTCGGCTTCTCCGATGCCACTGGCGAGGCAGCCGACCTAATCGCCTTCACATTCGACACCGTTACTCTCACGTCAACCGCAAGCAACGCTGTCCTGCTTTTCCAGGATCCCGACGCAACGACCAACGCCATCCGGTGCGCAGGAGTCAAGGCCAACCAGGACACGGCTGTCGTCGCATCGGAGGCGACGCTGGGAGACGCAGTCATCCACACGGGCCGCGTCGAGTGCGAAGCCGACGGAACCACGAGTTTCTACGTCGACAACATTCTCCTGCAGCGCGTCGCCGACGCAGTCACGGCCACGACCCCGCTATGCATCTACCTGGCCGTCATCAACCGAGAGGGCTTCGTCAACACTCTCGACATCCTGCAGGTGAGGGCCTGGCAGAACATCTAACAGCCGACCGACACAAGTCGACCCAGCCGCCGGCCCTCGCTACTCCAGCGGGGGCCGGTTCAGATAGGGGCCACACATGACGACCCAGTCAGACTTCGACGGACAGAACGTACACTTCACAGACGACACGACCAAGGAAACGGTCTTGCCCGTCGCGCCATTCTACTTCTACGACGACTTCATAGGCAACGCCCTGAACGGGGACATCTGGGGCACTCTCACGGCAGGCACGGCCACGGCAGCCCTACCAGCCGCAGGAGCCGCCATCCTCGGCCACCTGGTCTTGAGCACCACAGCAGGAGGCGGCGCCCCCCACGCGATCGCCAGCACCGTAGAGCAACGCTTCCTCGACCTGTCCCTGGCGGCCGGGGTAGAGATACGGGCCAAGTTCAATTCGGCCATCCCGACAAGCACCGGAGCCAACATCATCGGCGTCAACAACGACGACGATACCGACCCGTCGAACTGGAACGTTCGTGCCGTCTTCCGTGCCGAGGACCCCGTCAACACAAACACCAACTGGCTCATCGACACAGACGACGAGACCAACACGCAGACGAGCATCGACACGGGGGTCGCAGTCGACGCCACATACCACATTTTCCGGATCGACTTCGCGAACCTGGCAGACGTCAAGTTCTACATCGACGGGACGCGAGTGGCGGGCACGACTACCTTCAACATGAGCGACCTGACGACCGACGGCGCAGTCATGCAGCCCATCCTCTACATGCTCGGGACGGACGTGGGCGCCCTGACGTCCACCATGCACATCGACTACGTGCGGCTCTGGGCCGACAGGGAGTAGAGCAATGGCCGACCTCATCACACTGCAGGACGCCAAGGATTACATCCCGGTCGCGCACACAGACGACGACACGCGTATCTCCGCAATCATCACGGGAGTCTCCTCGCAGATCCGGCTCAAGACCGGCATCCAGTTCGAGTCGTCAACCTCCAACGAGTACATCCCAGGCGGTGAAGAGACGCTGCAGGTCTCGCGGTTCCCTGTCACGCAACTCTCAGAAGTCGCCGTCGTCAACGAGTCGCGCAACGTCCTGCTCAACCCGAACTTCGCGGGCGACGCCGACAACTGGACAGTAGGAGCAAACTGGGCATACGCAAACGGAAAGGTGACCAGAACGGCAGACGCAACAGCCACGACGCTCTCGCAGAGTCTCGAGAACATCGCAACCGCAGGGCGCTCCTACGTGCTACGCGTCACGGTCACAGGGCAGACAGCGGGCACCCTAACGCCCTCGATCGGCGACACGGGCGGCACGGCCATCAGCGCCAGTGGCGCGACCGACACGCGCATCGAAGCAACAGGAGGCACCGACTCAATCATCCTGACGCCAGACGCCACATTCGACGGCGCAGTCGTCCTGGTCATGCTCATCGAGATCACGGACAGCATCCGCGACCCCGAGACCTATCAGGTCGACCTGACGGCAGGCACCATCACGACACTGCGACCGGACTGGGACGACTTCTGGTATTCAGAGGACCCCAGCGCTTCGGCTCCGCCAATCTGGCCCGAGGCGCCGAACGGCTACCGCGTCGCCTACACCGGCGGCGAGACCAGCATCCCAGACGACATAGCCTTCGCGGCGAAGATGTGGACCGAGCACATCTACAATTTTCCGAACCAAGGCACCGTCCTCACGACACGCGGAGACTTGACGGCGCGCATGGCAGGGGCCACGCCGCCGCCTGTCCAGGAGATCCTCGAACGATACGGGGATCTCCATGTTTAACCTACAGCCCTTCACGATCCAAAAACAGACGCGCAAGTCGGACGGACGAGGCGGATGGCCAAACGAGTGGGTCAATGCCAGTACGGAATGGGGAACGGTTGGCCTGAAATCGCTTACCTTCACAGAGCGCGTACAACTCGGGCAGGAGCAAGGACGACGGGGAGGCGCTGAGATTTCTCACGTGGGAGTTTTCAGGGTCGGCGCCGACATAGCCCGAGGCGACAGGATCATTGACAGAAACGGCATCGTCTACCAAGTTGACTCACGACGCCTGCCGGAAGCAGGAGCGATGAACGCCGAATTCCAACTGAAGGAAAAACAGACGGCAACCACCACGGGATAGCGAAATGGCCGACGACCTCACAGGCCCGATCTACCAGAGGCTCGCAACAGACGCGCTGATCGTCCCGTTTGTGGCACGCTACCGCAACGAACCGGCCGTCTTCACCGACGGCCCCATCCCCGAAGACGTCACAGGCCCATGGGTCGTCACGGAAGGCGCAGCGTCGGCCGGCGCGACAGGTACAGACGCTCTCTCGGGCGAACTGCAGACGCGGAACATCTTCGTGTACACCGAGGAGATCGGCTCGGCCGCGATGCTCGACATGATCGCTCAGCGCGTATCGAACGTCTTCGCTTGGGCAGTTTCGACAACGCCGTCCTTCGAAGACATCTTCGCCTCAGCATCCCAGCCCATCCTCGCTGACGAACGCGACGTATCCGGGCGCAGAGTCTTCGTGCGCTTCACGCAGTCGACACTCTCGCAACTGAACCTCGGCTTCCAGGATTACGAGACCCCTGTCGAGATCCCGGACGGGATCATCACGAACTACAGCCTGACGCGCACCGCCACTTCCGGGTCCATGATGGTTTGGGTGAACGGCATGGCCCAGAAGCCCGGCACCGATTTTTCCGAAGACGCAGACCGAAAGGGTTATACATTCATCTCGGGGGCGCCGACCTCGGGTTCCGACATCTTCCACTCCTATCGCTACTGAGGACGCCATGAGAAACACGCACAAAACCGAACTCACGATATTCTTCGCGGCCATCCTACTCGCGCTCTACATCGCCGACGCCTGCGCAGTCCGCGTCCCGCCACTGCTCGAAACCGACTCGGGGCTGACTCTCGACAAGAACGGGACAGGCGGAGACGACGCCATCATCACCTGGGCCACAGGAGAAACCGCAACCTACAACTCGACGACGGACATGCTCGACCTCACTATGGGCCTCAAAGAATCGGACATATACCCGTTCTTCCAAGGGACCTTTCGCGAGTCCTTCGACGCGCTCGCACTGGTAGACGCAGGCACGCCGAAGATGAGTCTTGAGCAAGCCGGAACCGGCGATCTCACCATGAGGTTCAACGACGGCAACACGATTCTCGATTGCACGCCCATACTCGAAGTCGAAATGACAGCAGGCTCCGACGCATCGCCACAGGCCAACTTCGTCTACATCCCGCAGAGCACCAAAGTACTCACAGTCTCGACAAGTGCCTGGCCATCGGGAGCCGAACATATCAAGGTTGCCTACTTCCTGCTGCCGAGCGCAGGACGCATCACGTCAGACGGGCCGTACATCACGCAGAACTGGAACGACCACGCAGACGACGCAAACAGACAAGGCCATCTCTCGCACATGACGCAGCACATGCGCGAGGAAGGGGCCCACTGGTTCTCAGGAGTCGCCGCAAACGGCACGTCGAGTTACTTGACCATTGTGGGCGCAACAGTAGACCTGAAAGCCACGGCCGGCGTCGTGTCCCAAATGCATCACCACACATTCCCAGCATTCGACACGTCGAGCGGAGACGAAGTTCTCGTTGTGAACTGGAGCGGTGACGCCTACCACAACATCACGAACCTCTTCGACATCGTCGCCGACTCAACAGGCGCAGCGATCACCAACCAAAGATGGCTCAACCTCACCGTATGGGGCGCCGCCAACAAGACAGGACAGCCTGAGAATATCTTCATCAACCTGCCCGCCGGCGTCTACGTCACACAGGCAGCAGCCGAAGCCGACGCAGATGGATTCGATGACCTCACTGTCCCGCGAGAATTCGGCCTCGACTCTTCAACGGGATTCTTGATTGCACGTCTTACGATTCAGAAGCAGGCGGGGACGTGGGTGCACGGATCGACGGTAGACCTTCGCGGCACCATGCCATCAGCCGTGACAGGCGGAGGCGTGGGCGCAACGGTTACCGAGTTCCCAGATAACCAATTCCTCATCTTCGACGACAGCGACGTAACGAAAAAGGTTGACTTCCAGGCGTCCGGAATCACGGCCGGCAACACGCGCACCATGACCATCCCGGACAAGGATGTGACGATCGCCGACGTCGCCGACTATACGACGCTTATCGACAACAGCATGGCGGACACAAAACACCGGCACTCGGAACTCTCAGCAAGCGACGGTACCCCAGACGCGTCATGGAAAGCAGACACGGCAGGCGTCTTAAGAGGGACAACGAAAATAGTAGGAACTGCAGCCGCCAACGAATTCGGTGACAACACGAACATCTCGCCAACTGCCAGCGGAGACGGATACATACAATTAGACGCAAATGGGTATGACCCATATTGGACAGCAGATGGAACGGCAATGTACATCGGCCACAACACGGGATCACGTAATTTCGTCCTTCAAACCAACGAGACGGACCGACTCACACTTTCTGGAAACGGACTCACAGCCACGTTCAATACACAGACCACTTTGAATCTCGGCCCCGCCGCCTCCAACGTCGTTCTCAACATCAGCGACGGCTCGATTACCCATGACGAAACGAGTAGCGATTTCGGGAGCGGATCCTTTGTAGTCTCCCAGCCCGTCCACGGAATTGGACTCTCCTACGTGGTGAGCGGAACCATAGACTTCAACGACGTAGCAGCACAAGCCATCGCCTCAGTTGCAGACGGATACGCAGTCACAGACGTCTATGTGGAAATCACCACCACGTTTGACGGAGCGGCGCCTTTCATCTTCGTTGGTATCGGCGGCGCCACTAACGGATTCGCTTCCACGCCAGGCGGCGTTTTGGGATACTTCGAAGAGGACACCGCCGGGCGAGGGGCATTTCTCTGGGACGGCACAGGACCCACGCGCCAAATCTTCACTTCCGCCGACACGGTCGACGCGCTATTCTCCACAGGCGGCGGCGCATCCCAGGGCGAGGCCACCATCTACGTCGTAATCCAAAGGCTCAAGTAGCCACGAAAGGCACCACGCCATGCGCACGCTCATCTTCACCACCGCCATAGTCTTGCTCGCCATCTCATTCACCTTGGCACAGACGCCGCGCCAGCGCCTGAAGCAACGCCGCGACAGGATCGACACCGCCCTCGCCGCCAACAAAGCAGCCCAGCAGGAATGGCGGGAGGTAGAAGTCGACGTCGCCAAGGTTCTGGAAGGCCTCAGGCGCGACGCCCGAGCCATCCGAGCCCTCGACACGACCCGCCATGGGATGCTCGCCCTGGACGGCCGCGGCACGACCAACCCGCTGCTCATTCCGATCGCCCTGCCGACGACTCCCACCCTGTTCGCCGATCCGCAGACCACAGAGACCGCAGAAATCGATTCTAAGGCCCTCAAAACCGCCATGGGGGTCACAGGGACACCTCGCCAGGCCGCCAAAGACCGTGGCGGTACCTCTCTGCGACACCTCGACGACCTAAGAAGGTCCCCAGACCCCGCTTTTGACCCGAAAAGGAGGCTCTTCGCATGGGAAAGGCGCCAGTAATCACCCGAGACGAGTGCGACGGCCGGATGGAAGCGGCCCAGGAGGGGCTCGAGGACGAATTCCGAGTCCGGGACGCGCTCAGGTCAGAACGCGAGAAGGGCCGGCAGGATTTCGCCAAGAAATGGGGCTTCCTGAAGGCCATCGCCGTCATGACCCTCATCGGCACCATCGGCACCGGCCTGGCCTGGGGCTTACGCCACGAACTACGCGGCGCCGACCACGAATCGCGCATCGCAGCCACCGAAGAGACGATCGAGAGCCTGCAGGCGCTCCCAGCAGCCGTCGCCGCAGCGATTGCAGCGGCCTTCGAAGAGCGCGACAAATAACCTCAAAAAAACCCTTGCAAACCCTGTACGTGACAAGGTAGAGTGCGTGGGCCTGGACAGAAACAGGCTCCCGTAGGAGGAATCCCACACCCACCACGACAAGGACAGGCTCATGAGGCACATCAGTTTCTCCGCAACACTCCCGCAGTTCAGAGCACGCACAAAGACGGTAACCAGGCGCCTCGGCTGGAAGTGCCTAAAGGCCGGCGACGTACTGATGGCTGTCGAGCAGACGATGGGCATTCCGAAAGGCGGACACCAAGAGCCCCTCGGCAAGATCGAGGTGGTATCAGTCCGGCGCGAGCCCCTGAACGACATCACGCCCGACGACGTGCCACTGGAAGGCTTCCCTTGGCTGACGCCCCTCGCCTTCGTCAAGTTCTTCGCGAGCAACTTTCGATGCGCCGAGAATGCGACCGTCACACGGATCGAGTTCAAGTACCTCTGAAAGGACCACGAGCCATGCAAGGAATCGAACCCATCGTGATCGGAATCGACCCGGGGCTCGCCGGCGGCATAGCCATCATCTGCGGAAGTCACTTCGAAACCCACGCCATTCCGATCTTGACGCGCCCCACTCGCGTGAAGAGCAAGAAGCGAAAATCGTACAACATGCCAGCCATCGCAAATCTGATCATGGACGCCATGCACATCTTCATCGAAAGGCAACAGTCTTTTCCGGGACAGGGCCTCGTCTCTACCGGGAAGATCCTCGAAGGCTTCGGACTACTCCAAGGACTCTGCTGGGGGATCGGCATCGAACCGCGAATCGTCCAACCGAAAGCCTGGCAGAAACTCGCCTACGCCGACGCGCCCGAAAAGGCCATCGGCAAGGACCGCAGTTTCTTCGCCGTCAGGAAGTTCTTCGGCGACATCAACCTACACCGCACGCCGCGGTGCCCCACAGAGCACGACGGCATGGCCGACGCTTTGCTGATTGCCATGCACGGACAGCACGTCCTACGCGAAGAGGAGGCTCAGGGCTCATGAGCACGCTCAACGAAGCACAGGAAGCAGCACGCGGACAGAGAGACCACAGGGCAGCGAGCATCGAACTTGCGAGAGGCGCTGTACGGATCGTAACCGACCACCTGGAATCGCTACCGGCCTACGAGTTGAACGAACTCAAGCGGAGGCTGAAATACTGGAACGGGAATACGAACACCTTCCAGGAAAAGGCAATACGCTCATGAACACCGCCCAATGCAACACCTGCCTCACCATGGTCGGCGTCGACACAATAGTGCCGCTCAAGCCCGAGTTTCGATCGGCAAAGATCCGGCACGTCTGCCAAAAATGCCGCAAACGCGCCGACGCTCGAGCAACCCAAGCCATGCGCCTGGCGGCCATCAGGATCAACGAACAGATCAAGGAATGGCTCATCACTCAGCGGCAGTCCCGCACGAAACGGAGACGAAAATGATGATGCACCACGTATGCTGCAACTGCGGAATCGAGTCTGCCGACGACTCTATCATTTTCGACCTCATGGACGGATCCTGGTGCTGTTTCACATGCCTAAAGGCACTCGCAGTACGAAGCAAGGTAACGGCTCAGGTGCAAATCCATCACGCACGCTCGCCGCGCCCCTCAGCGTTCACGACCTGGGCCGCCGCCATAGGCATGGCCTGCGCAGTACTGGCCATCGCCGCCTACAATGCCCCGACAGGAGCAGAGGCCTTTTCGGCCGTCGTAGAACATCTTAGCGGAGCACTATGGGCAGGCGTAGCAGCGGCGCTATTATGGGGCGCAGTCTGGGAAGAACGCCATGCCGGCTGACAACGTACTCAACTGGAACCCTTGGGTCTGGAGAAACGGCACCCTCGTGCGCGCAGGCAAGGGGGTGTGGCGGCAGCCGGTGGCGAAGACGACAAGGTGCCCCACATGCAAAGGTTCTGGCAAGGCGCCTGGTGACCACAATGCAGGATGTTGCATATGCAATAGTATCGGTGCCGTGCAACCCTATCCCAAATGGCCCCCCGGCTCCCGAGTCCGCGTCTGCCCCGCCTCCGATTTCTGCGACCCCGGCGCCGACGATTGGCGGGCCAAAGCGTGGAAGATTTTGGGGGGCCGTCCCGACCTCAACGTGGAGATCGCCACGAACATGCCGGAGAGGCTGGGGGAGTGCTTGCCGTGGGGGCGCTTTACCCATTGCTGTGATAGGGATGCGAAATACCGCGACCCTGACTCGGGAGAATTTGTTACCCTGCGACAAACGAAATGCCCAGGGTGTACAAAGCCAGGATCAAGCGAGTTCGACGTGTGGCCCAACGTCATCCTCACAACCCGCGCCCAGAGCCAAGCCGAACTCGCCGAGCGGTGGCCACTGTTGGTTGCTGTCCCGGCGGCGAAGTACGGGGTGAGGCTGGAGTTGCGGGGGGCTGTTGATTTGAGCGAGGCTTGCGAGTGCCCTGAGTGTGGCGGGGCGATAGACATCCGGCGGTTTTCTGGTGGCGGGTTGGACTCCGAAGATCCATGCCCGAATTGTCGCCAGAATGGAGACGATTTTGAGCCTACCGGCATCGACCCCCGCCTCGCCCAGGTCACAGTCTGCGGCGGCTCAGAGCCCATGCACCCGGATTGGGTTCGGGCGATTCGCGACCAGTGCGCGGGGGCGGGGATTGGGTTTGAGGAGGAAAGGGGTTGAGGGCATGATAAACGATACACACGAACATGGTCAATTAGGGCTGAGAGAGGCTTGCTTTATTGTTGCGTTGGCCTGGCTGATTACAGCATGTGTAATCTTCACGGATTGCCAATATGGCACGCCACACTCAGGCCGACGGCTCGACGGCGTGGAGCATGATGGGAACACAGAAAGGGCGGAAAAATGAGTTCGCTATTCGAGTTTGAAATGAAATCGACGTGGGTAGCGGAGTGCCTGGACTGCGAGTGGCGCTCCGACCTGGGGGGTGTGACCCCGAAGTTCGCCAAAGAGGCGGCCAAAAAACATGCGCTGGACAACCAGCACTGCGCATCTGCGATCCGAACAACTGTGTACGGCGCAGACGGCTCAGGCAAGTAGCACCGCGAGGTGCCGGAAAGGGGAGGAGAGCGATGGCTAACATCGAGGTCACCGTTGAGAAACCGGGGCTCTACGCCACCAAAGACAACGGGGGCGTTTATCTGTGGTCCGTCGATGAGCCCGGTTGGGTCTTTGAGAAACGAAATGCCGCGCCGCACTGGCTGTGCGTTCGCGGCGATTGGAGTGCGTGTCTTCCGATTTCCGAAGACAGCCTTGACGGCGTTGTGTTCGGCAACGAGGGGCGACCCGTGCCTGTAGTCGTGAAAGATCCGAAAGCCACGCAGCGGGTGACAGAACCTGCAACGGGGGACAAACCCCCGATCTTCTGCGGCGACTGCGGAGCAGACTTCGACCCGCTCAAAGACCCAGGCGCCACAATGCTTTGCGAGAAGTGTCGCAGAGAACAGGAGGAACCCCAGTAAGAGAGGAGACCGCAGAACAGACGCGGCGGCGGGTTGGTACACAGCAACCGTCATTTACGGCGGGTATGTCATTCGCCACCCGCCGCCGCCTCACCAACACAAACTCGAAAGGAAAGACTCATGGAACAGCACCGCAAAATCTTCGCCAGCAAAGCCACAGCACTCGCCACCGTAGCGCTCATGCGCGAGGTATGCCACAACACCACAGCCACCCCAGGCAACCCCTTCAACCTCGCCACATGCGCAGAGCACCCAGACCTCATCCCAGCCGTCGCACGCATGGGGGCGGCCCAAGCATGCCTCGAGTCCGCCTACGGCACCTCCAAGGCCGCGACCCACCACCGCAACGTCCTCGGCATCAAGCCATCTTCGCCCAGCCACAGCCACGTCGACGTCATCCGCATCTTCACGAGCATCGAGCAGTGCTTCGAATCGTGGGCCTACCTGGTCGCGCGATCGACGCACTACACAAAAGTACGCAACGCCCTGGAGGAAGACCTTGGGGCCGCAGACCTGACGTTCGAGGAGACCATGGGCGCCTTTGAAGAAGCCTTCGCCAACATCTACTGCCCGGCCGACGCCGACTACGCCAACAAGATCAGTATCCTTTCGGCCGAGATCACCGACGCCCTCGCGCCGCCGGCCAAAACCAAGCCCACCACCTCGCCCGCCGCGCGCCGAAAGGTCAACCAGGCCGCCCGACGCGCCCCCAAGAAAGAGGCCAGGAAATGACGCAGCAACTCTGGAGAGTCCGACGAGTAGCCAAACTCCTCGACGTGTCGAAAAAACGCGTCTACCAAATGGTCCGAGAAGGCAAACTCAAAGCCATCTCCCTCGGCCCGCGCTCCATGCGGGTCACCAAGGAGAGCGTCGACCTCTGGATGGCGAACAACGTCAAATACCCGGAGTTTGAGCAGGAACCAGACCCGGACATCGACGAGGTCTATCCGGGCGACGACAGCGCAGCGGCATGCCCGCTGAGGCAGTAGAGATGACAGCCTACTACAACGAGATCGACCCCAAAGCCGCCGCGTGGTTGCGGGAACTCATCGCCCGCAATCTCATCGCGCCGGGCGAAGTCGACGAGAGGAGTATCGTAGATGTCACGCCGTCGAGTTTATACGGATATACGCAACATCACTTCTTCGCCGGAATCGGGGTCTGGTCTTATGCGCTCAGGCAAGCCGGATGGTCCGACGATAAGCCTGTCTGGACCGGATCTTGCCCATGCCAACCTTTCAGCACGGCAGGCAAAGGAAAAGGGCTTGATGACGAGCGGCACCTATGGCCCGCCTGGCAGTGGCTCATCGGCCAGTGTCGCCCTGACGCAGTCTTTGGCGAGCAGGTTGCGAGTAAAGACGGACGCGCTTGGCTCGACATTGTATCGACTGACATGGAGGGAGAAGGCTACTCCGTCGGGTCGGCTTCTACCTTGGCATGTGGGTTCGGTGCCCCGCACAAAAGGCAACGGCTCTACTGGGTGGCGGACGCCGGCGTGTCAGAACGACACGGGTGGACCACTCCGGAAGATGCACGAGCAGAGCATCATGACGTTGCAGACACAGGCGAACATGGCAGCATGGCCGACCCCCTGCCAACAGGACGGGCCGAAGGGCGGGCCGAACCAGGGCGAGGATCGGCTGCCGGGAGCGGCGCCACTTGCAACCTGGCCCACCCCTATGGCCGGCACCCCAGCCCAGAGGGATTACAAGAGCGCGGCGAACAGCGACGAGATGCAGGCCGAACGGGAAGCGCAGCCGAGGGGGAAGCCGCTGCCGGAACAGGCGTACTACGCGCTGAGCGCGTGGCAGTCCCCGACGGTCAACGACGAGAAGAGCAAGGATTACCAGTACGACCAGGGCGACAAGACGAAACCCCGATGGAGCAACAGCGGAGTGGTCAAGGAGATCCAGGGCCCGGCCCGACTAACGGCCACTGGCGAGATGCTGACTGGCTCCTCTGCCGGGATGGACGGTGGAGGTCAGTTGAACCCGGCACATTCCCGCTGGCTGATGGGGCTCCCGAAAGAGTGGGACGACTGCGGGGTTACGGCAATGGCCTCGTTGCGCAGCAGGCGCAGGCGTTCATAGAAGCATACGTGGACATTCGAAAATGCGTTTCCAGCATGGGCGACAGTCGGTAAGTTCGAGTTTATATACCGGCAATAGAAAAGGGAACGGGCAACCAATAAGGAAGGGGGATAGTAATAGGAGAAGGAAACAGAAGAGTAGTATATAGGGAGAGGACACAAGAAAGAGAACACGAGCCTACCCTTAGGGAAAAATCCCAGTACTTCACCGCCTACAATCAGAGCGCCCCACCCCCCTGAAGAGGAGAGTGGGGCGTCTGGTACCCACACGAAGAGACGAACACGAACCAGAAGCAGGCGGCTCAGACCCACCTCTGATCCTGAACGTAGCAGAGAGAGAGCGGCGAGTCAAGAGGGAAGTGACGAACGCAGCACGACGAACGCAGCACGACGAACGCAGCACGACGAACGCAGCACGACGAGGGTGGGGCGACGAGGGTGGGGCGACGAGGGTGGGGCGACGAGGGTGGGGCGCTGCTCTCTCGTGTGTCACCGCCCCCGGACCCCCGTGTGTCCGTCTCCCTGTGTGTCACCGCCCGCTACGCGGGCAGCGGAGACTGTCGCCCTTCGACCCCTGACTACCACCCGCTGACGCGGGTGGCTGGGGCTGTCGCCCCAGACCCCTGACTCACAGTGTTCGCCTCCTAACAAACCGCCACTGCATCTGAACCGCCTGACGGCGGTCATGAAGGATGAACCGCCGCTGACGCGGCGGCCTGGGGCTGTCGCCCCAGACCCCAGAAAGGAGAGCGCCAAGCGGATGACGAACCTCGTCGCTTCGCTCCTCGGCTGGGGGCTATCGCCCCCAGACCCCCAGCAGAGGAGTTGGAGGCCGCCTGGCGGCGGCACCACAGAGGATAAGCGGCCACTGACGTGGCCTTACCGGGGGGCCCAGCCCCCCGGACCCCCGGTGGGTGGGTGGGATGAGCGTCAGAATATGGCGGCCTCGACAAAGGTCACAGCCGGAGGGGCTCGCTCATAGACTCGGCCGCCAATGGGCATCTGAACCGCCTGACGGCGGTCATGATGATGCCTGGCGGCGAGGCTATGAGCCCTCGCGGTTGCGCGCCCTCGACAAAGGTTACAGCCGGAGGGGCTCGGTTACAGACTCGGGCGCGCCGGGCGCCCGCTGCGCGGGCGCAGCGCCCGCCTGGGTTGCTGCCCGTTCTGCTCGTCTGCGGGGTGGGGCTGGTGTTCTTCTTTTGAAAAATCACGCCGGGCCAGGCCAGCCGGCGGGCGCGCCGCGCCCTTCGGCGCGGCCCGCGCCCCCCGGCTGCGCCTGGCCCGGCGTGGCCCCGGCGCCCTACCGGGCGCCCGCCCCACCCGCCTGTCCCCGGCGCTGCCGCGCCGGTTGTATTGAAGCGCCGCCCGAAAGAGTGATGGGGCGGCGCCGCCATGATGAACAACCACAATTTGTTCGGAAGCCGCCTGACGGCGGCGCCAGAGAGGAAAAGCCTGGCGGCCAGTCCCTGGCCCCCAGAATTACGCGCCCTCCACACAGCGAGTAGCCGGAGGGGCTCGGTCCCAGTGTCGGGCGCGTCGCCCGCTGCGCGGGCGCCGGGGGCTCCGCCCCCGGACCCCCGCTGTTCGGCCCTTACTGTACTCCTATGCTATTTTTTCCGCGCTCAGACTCGAGACACGCAACAACAGGCCGGCGCGGGAAACGGCGAGCGCCCCACCTCCTATACAAGCGCGCCGCCCCACCCGCTGCGCGGTCGGCGGGGGCTACCGCCCCCGGAGCCCCGGCTTACTGTCGGGGGCTACCGCCCCCGGAGCCCCGGCTCATAGTAAGGCGAAGTCGTAGCGTAGTTAGGCCCGCCGCGTTCTCGGATTATACCCGCCCGGCCAGCGCCGCGCAACCCCCCCGCCCTGCGGGCGGTCCCTTCGGGCGCGCCTGCGCCGTGCTCGCCGTGCTCGGCGCCGGGGGATGGCCTGCCTCTGCTTGTCCGACGTCTATCCTGGCGCCTGTGCGCGGCTGTGCGCGGCTCGGTCGCGGGGGCGGCCCCGCGTCGAACCATCAGAGAGAGAGATGAGCGGTGTCGCCGCGGGGCCTTTGCGCGGCGCCGTCCGGGCGGGGCCGTTCGGGGTGCGGCGGGCCTGGCCGTTGGGTGGCTGGGGCCGCTATCTTGCGTGTCGGAGGTGCGTTGTGTCTGTCTCTTTGCGTGGTCGTGGTCGTCGTCGTCGTCGTGGTCGTCGTCGTGGTCGCCGGTTGTCGTTCGCTGCTCGTCGGGCGTTGGCGTGTCGTTGCGGGTGTTGCGCCGGGTGCTGCGCGCGGTTGCGTGCGTGGCGGGGGCCGGGGCCGGGGCCGGTGCCGGTCGTGGTGTGGCTGGCGGTCGCGGTGCTGGTCGCGGTGGTGGTGGCGTGGGCGGTGCTGGCGGTGCTGGCGGCCCCCGGCTTCTCCGCTGCGTGGCGGTGGTCGTAGCCGCCAGCCGCCTCGGGGGCTACCGCCCCCGGACCCCGGCTGGTCAGCCGCGCCGCCGCTCGCGCGGCGGTACTCGCGCGAAGATGGGTCCCGCGCTTTTTTTGCTTGCCGTGACTCGAGCCACGGAACGCCGCTTGCGCGGCGCACACTCGCGCGAAGATGGGTCCTATGCTATTTTTTCCGCGCCAAGATTCGAGATATCACGCACCGAACCGGGGCCCCAGGCCCCGGACCCCGGTCAACGTAAGGCAAAACCGCAAACGAGCCGCCCCCCGCCCTTCTCAAAAGCGTAGCCTCCGGGGCGCCGCCGCGCAACCCCCCGCTCCCTTCGGTCGCGTCCCTTCGGGCGCCCCGGCGCCGTGCTCGCCAACCTCGGCTGCGCGCGGCTTGGTGGCGGGGGCGTCGCTCTTTCGAGGCTCCCTTCGGTCGCACCATGAGACTCGCTCCTTTGCGCGGCGCCACCCCTCCGGCACCAAGAGGATGGGGCGGGGGGGGTGTGGTGTGTGAGAAGAGCAAAGGATAGGCTTCGCCTTCGTTGATTGCGGGCCTCGCACAGAGCGAGAGCGAGCCAGATAGTTCCCAGCCTCGGCCCGCTAACCGAAAGGTAAGGAAAGAACAACGCCATAAAGAAAGAGGAACAAACAACAAGAGAAAGATCGAGAACTTAATTTGGATTAGAGACAAGAAGAAAGATCGATTCTAACTAAAAGATTTTCTTGCATCCCGTCGGAGTTAATGGTAGCATCTATGTAGAGTTGAGAGAGAGGGGGCAATCTGATGCAGCAGATACGATTCGACCACACGGCACGGCAGTTCTGGGATGGCTCAAAGACGGTGACGAGAAGGCTGGGTTGGGGTGATCTGGAGGAGGGCGAAAGGCTGATGGCCATCAAAGAGGGAGGGGTGAGGCTGGGAGAGATTGAAGTCATATCGGTGAGGCATGGCCCGCTATCGTTCATGAACGAAGCGGACGTGAGGATGGAGGGCTTCGGAGGGTGGACGGTAGAGGCGTTCATTCAGTTCTACTGCGAGACATTCGACTGTTCACGACGGGCGACGGTGACGGTGATTGAGTTCGAGAAGGTGGGGCCGACGCTGTGGACGCCGGAGGCGGAGTTGTGGGAGGCGATATTGTGACGTTCTTCGACCGGCTCCTGCTCTTCGACGGTGGCGACGTCGTCTGTGCGCTCATTGGGCTCTGCTTTCTGGGGTCATTTCTGATGGCGTTCATTGGCACGGCCCGACAGCCCGACCGACAGCCGAGAAGGATGAAGCGGATCATGCGAGGCATGCCGGTCTACGGCGGCGGTCACCGCCCGACGCCAGGCCAGGACTTCGTAGACGAGAAGATCGAAGAGGCAAAGTCTCGAAAACGAGACAAGCCACATAGGCGAAGGAGATTCTCATGAACGAGACACGTCGTAAACAGATCATTCGGGCCAGAACTGGCTTGGAGGCCATCGCTACTACCCTGAACGCCATCGCCGACGAGGAAGACGAAGCGATGGAGGGAGTGCGGGAGTTCAACGAAGACGATGACCGAATCGGACAGATGGAAGAATGGCGCGACCGGATAGCAGACTGGGCGATGGAGATTGAGAGTGTCGCCGAGAACATCACCGACGAAGACTGAGCAAGGAGATTCTCATGAACGAGACGCGAGTCATCATCGCAGGCTCACGGCTGACCAGCATCCGAGACGAGGCAATCGACTGCGCATTCATGCATCTGCACATGGGCCCAATCGCCGCCATCCTCGAAGGCGGCGCCCCGGGCGTCGACTGCTCAGCCCGCATCTGGGCTGAGGCCAACGGGATCCCCGTCGAGACCTTCAAGCCTGACTGGGACCTCGGCCGCATGGCCGGCCCGATCCGCAACCACGCCATGGCCATGGCAGCGACCCACCTCCTCGCCTTCCCCGGAGGCCGCGGCACCCAGGACATGATCAACCGAGCACGGAATCAGCGCCTGACCATCCTGCAGGTCGACGTCGACGGCAACCCGGCTGCGACGCTGGTCGAGTTCGTTGCCGAGCCGATCGAGTTGGACCTGTTCGGAGCGGAGGCACAGAATGGTTGAGCGCACTGACGACTTCGGGTCCTACCTGCTCTGCGACTGCGGATGCGGCCAGATCTCGCCAACCGATCGCACCCCACGTCTCGCTCGTCGGGCCGCAACATCGATAGGCTGGGCATGCGGCACGCAGAAAGTCGGGGGACACAGGGACCTATGCCCGTCCGGGCTTCAGGCCAGGAGAGACCGACTCGATCGCTCACGCTGGGCACTGATTCGATGCAACGCATTCCCGCACGTCCGGGAGAGGGGCTGACGCCCCGCGTCAGGGCCTGGGCGGGCTTGGAGGCTCGCTCAGGCCACACCACACCACGAAAGGACACTGAACCATGAGACCGAACACGGACTTCCTCAGCATCTCGCCGGGTAGGCGCTACCCGCCCGGCCCAGGCCTGGGCCTACTCGGCCCCGTCATCATCACGCTTTGCGTGGCCCTTGGCTTCGTCGTTGGCTACCAGGTCTGCAGCTTAGACATGCGCCGCGTCGCCGACCTCGAGATCCGCGCCGACCAGGTCGAGCACAGCCTCGTCAACATCCAGATCGAGGCCGAGAACTCCGACGCCAGAATCTCCGCAGTCCAGGCCAGCCGATCTGCCTACGCCGCCCGGCTTTTCTTGGCGCACTGCTCCCCAGAATGCACTCACGAATACGAAAGGCACAGACAATGATCTCGCTTACGCAGTTTCTCAAGGAGCATCCGCCGCTTGACGGGTCGCCTTGCTCGGCCCAGACTCTCCGGCCGCGCGCCGTTCAGGCTGAGTGGGTCGCTCACGGCACTCGGGGGCCCGCGACAGCACTATTCGCCTGGCGGATCGGCCAGCAGTCCCTCATGCACCTCGCGCGCCGCTACGGCGCCGACGCCACCATGATGCTGCTCGAGGAGGTGGACCTGAGAGAGGGGGAGCCGCCGGCCTTCATTCTCCAGCCCGCGCGCCCGATCGAGGCCCTGAACCCGCCCGGCTGGTCGATTGCCGACAGAGAAAGGAAGGTCCGCGCTCAAGCCGCTGTTGACGCCAAGGTTGAGGCCCAAGCGTCGAAAGAGACGTGCTGTTCGGCCGGGCACCTGAGACCCGAGTTGCCCGGCGGCGTCTTCGCCTCCTTGCAGCCCGAAGACTGGCCGGCCGAGATGGAAGCGGCCTACCGGGAATTCCGCCAAAAGATTGACGCTTGGCGTGGCATGATCCTTGCGGAACCGCGTCATTCTGTCGCACCTGAGGGGCCGACCGTACCATATGGAACGCTTCTGCCCGATTTTTCAGCACGCCTTAGCGAGATTCGTGCCAATCTCGACGCCCTTTATGATGCTCAAGAGTCTTGTTTGCGGGATTGGGAGTACGGCCGCGCCGCCCCTCGTCTCGTTTACGAGACTCTTGGCGCAGCCATCGCCGACCTTTGGGACAATCTCGGAGGCCTTCTCGATGATCTGGGTCACCCGACCCGAGAGGGGGGTTCGTGATATGTTCGCTTTT
>DAOVZQ010000015.1 GCA_030635025.1 bacterium | reverse complement strand
TTACGACTACCTCGACGAAGCCGATCGCTGGTACTTCACCCTGGCCACCTACCACGCCGGTTTCGGACACATGAACGACGCCCGGCGCCTGGCCATGGACGCCGAACTGAATCCCAACAAGTGGCACAACAACGTGGAGGTCGGTCTGAAGCGTAAACGCGAGCGGGTGCACTATCCCCAGGCCCGCCACGGCTATTACCGCGGCGACATGTCCGTGCGCTACGCCGAATCGATCCTCTACCGGCGTGACGTGTATCAACTGTTTCTGGACACGTGGACGCCACCGCCCGGGCCGGTCGTCGATGATCCCACGCGCACGGATTATGAATAGGTAACGGTGTGATTCACCCGACCGGAATACTCTCCGGTAATCGTCCCCACCGATGGACCAGCTGGTGGCATCCCGAGCACAGCACTTGAAGATTAGCCGGCTCGTTGCCGCCGCCTTGGGATCTTGGGCGACGATGGTGAACCTCGAGGAAGCGGGTTCGATCGCAGCCCGGTGTTTCGCAGCGGTGGCCGGATCGGATCAGGGCAGCCCGGCGTTTCTTGGGCGGGATGGTGGCGCGGTTGGGGCGGCCTGGTTCCTGGATATGGGTATCGCATAGAACAACCTCGGCTGATACCGGCTTCGCACCTCGATCCGTCCTCACTTCAGCCGCACCGCAGATTTTACACGTGTAAACTATGACCTGAAAAGGTGAGCTCGAGGTGGCGGCAGTTCCTGATTCATGGTCGAGTTTCTCCGCCAGATCATTAAGTGCAGCGAGTATCAATTCCGCACGATCCAGGCCACGTACCGTCGATCCCTTCCGCGCGGCCCGCTTGCGGATCGTTTCGAGCAGGGCTTCACGACGAGCGTACTGTTCAGACGTGTACTTAGTATTCACAGTGATCTGAATATCCAGGAGGATCGGGGCTGCCGACGGTTCGGCCAAGTCCAACGTGGATTGCCCCGCCGCTTGAGACACCTGACGAACCCGCAGCCGCGTTTCCCTTACCTTCTGCTCTAGACTCCGACTGCTCGATCGCCCGGCCTCGGCGATCCACTTCGCCTCACTCTCAGCCGTGGCCACCTTGGCAACTTCCCGCGCCTTGGTCCACCCCAACTCCCCGGACGCAACCGACCGACGCAAGCGCGGCAACTCTTCAAGCGCCCCTGCCAACCGAACGAACTGCGAAGTTTTGCTGGGAGTGAAACCGAGAGCCTCGGCGGCGTAGACTTGAATCGACGAGTACCCAAGATCCCGATACAACTTGCGACTAAGAATCTCACCAAACAGAAGCACGGCGTTCTTTTCAGCCCGTTGCAGTTCACTCAGCGCAGCTTCAAGACGAGCGTGAATTTCATTGGCGGACATAAGAAACCTCCCAGAAAACGAGCGTTTCGCGGGAGGTCGAAACGAGTGTAGTCGATGCATATAGTATAGTTCATAATCACTCATCGCGCAACACTTAACTATTTATATTACAATATGTTACGAGCTTCTACGGGCATGGTTATTGCGCGCCGACATGCCGCCCGTTGCACATAAATACCGCCACCGAGTCCCACCAATGACCAACTCGATCCCGCCTACTCATCGGACCAGGTAAGATCAATACCAGCCAGCACAAACCTAGGCCTCATTCAACTCATCCAGCAACTCAAACGCCCGCCGCATATGCGGAATGACAATCGACCCGCCCACGATCAACCCCACATCGAAGATCTCGCGAATCGCAGCCTCGGTCACGCCCAGCTCCAGGCAGCGGATCACGTGATAGGCGATGCAGTCGTCGCAGCGCAACACGAGCGACGCCGACAGGCCCAGCATCTCCTTGGTCTTGGCGGGCAGCGCCCCGTCCTCGTAACAGCGGGTGTCGAGATTGAAGAACCGCTTGGTGACGAGCGTGGCGTCGTCGGAGAGGATGCGCGCGTTCATGCGCTCGCGGTATTCGCGGAAGGTCTTCAGACGGTCGGACATGTCATACCTCACGGGCTTTGTGTTGGGCCATCCATCGCCACAGCAAAACCGATGACACCGAGGCGAGCAAGAAGAAGATACCGGCGGTCGCGAAGACCTCGCGGAAGCCCAGCATACGCAACACGGCATACCCGGCCAGCGGCCCGATCACGCCGCGCACCCCGACCATGGTCACATGGATGCCCTGGTAGTAGCCACCCTGACCGGATGGCGCGAAGGTGATCGATCCCACGTGCCAGGCCACGTTCACCCCCGACATGCCCAGGGCGTACACGCCGAAAGCCAGGTAGGCCATGGTCACCGGCGCCAAGGCGGGCATGCTCTCGGCCAGGGCCAGGGCCACCGGGTAGCCGGCCAACACTGCGAACGCGAGAATGCAGAGCCGCACCGGGTGGAAACGGTCCATCATCCGCCCCATCAACGGTCCGAGTACGGCCACGCCCACGGAAGCGATCAGCACGCGCGCGTTGGTTATCTCGTCGTAGCCCAGATCCAATCGCTCCGTGAAATAGAGGGGCACGACCGGGTTGAGCATCATGAAGGCCATGCCGTACAGCATGAAGTTGACCTCGTACCACAGGTAGGCGCGATCCTCGCGGTAGGTCTGCACGGCGTCGCGGAAGGGGGTCACCAAGGCGTTGATCACACCGGCAAGACGCAGGTCGGCACGAGGACGCGACAGCCTGAAGATTTCGGTGAAGCCTGGCGGAGGATCGACCGTCTCGTCGCCGGCCGGGCGGGGCAACCGTGACAGGATCAACAGGTAGACGAAGCCGGCGCAACCCATCACCGGGAAGATCAATCGGTACAGAGTCGGGTCGCGATCCAGCAGGGCACCCACCACCAGACTCGTTACTGCGGTCGACAGATTCTGGATCAGGGCGCCCTTGCCGAAGACACGCCCCCGCCGGTCGGCCGGCAGGTTGGCCTGTAGGATACCGTTGACCGCGGGATAGACGATCGATCCGAAGAAGTGTACGACGCCGAGCAGGGCCACATAGGCGACGGGCGTTGTGGCTAGAGGCGTCAGCAGCAGGATCAGACGACCGCCGAGCCCACCGCGCAGCAACCAGCGCCGTCGGCCGCTGCGAGCCATGAGGTGGCCCCAGTACAAGGCCAGCATCATGCCGGCGGTGTCCATGGTCACCGCCAGAGTCACCAGGGCGCCCGAAGCGTTCAACGACTTGGCCAACACGAAGGGGAACAGGATGTACCCCGCCCACCACACGCCCTGAAAGACCATGCCCGTCAGATAGCGGCGGGTGGTCAGACTGGCCAGGGCGTCGGCGTCGAGATTATGCGCGTGGGCTGCGTTCATCTTCGGAAGATGGCACCTATTTCGCTACCACGCCAAGATCGATAAGGAATTTGGCGCTGAGATTGACGAGTCCCGCGTCACCGCATAGCATCGCCCGATGCGCGCGATACTGATAACAACCGCGATCCTGCTGACCGTCGTCCCACTCGGGGCGTGGGCGACCGAACCCGTCGTCGATCCCCTACAGGCCTCCTCTCTCACCCTGAGCCTCGCCGCAGGCCATGGCTGGGGCCAAACATCACAAAACGGGTTGGGCGCCTACGACGACTATTCGCTCGTCCCCAGACCCTACGATCGCGAGAGCGGACGAACCTTACAGCTGGGTGTCGACTACCGTCTCCTGGACACCCTCGCCGCAGGCGTCGAAGTGACGACATGGTCCCGCCTGGCCGACGAGGATCTCGCCACCGCCCATCTGGACATCACGCTGGCCGCCGTGGTCGTGAGCTGGTATCCATGGCGCGACGACCTGTTCATGCGGCTCGGCTATGGTCTGGGAATCGCGCGGCTCAAGTATCTGGAGCGGGGAATCGCAGACACCAAGCAGGACATCGGCGGCTGTTATCTGTTGGCCGTCGGGTACGACATCAGCCTGGGCGGTCCGATCTCTCTCACGCCTCGGATCGCCAATGCGGGCTTCGACACAAAGGACCTTGAAGTGTGGGCGTCTTTGACAACGTTCACGCTGGCCATAAACATCGAACTCCTGGAGTGAGCCATGTTCTGTCGACTCTGTCTGCCCATCCTGATCGCCGCCCTGACGCTGACCGGTTGCAACGGCACCGACCGCCACATCGACGGTGACCGGGAGGTCGCCCTGCTCGCGGGAGGCCCGGTCACAAGCGGCGCCGTCACCGTAACCCACGGAGGCGTCGGCTCACCCCCCACCTGGAACGAGGACGTCCAGACCGCCGCCGACGCGGCCCTGGCTGAAACAAAAGCAACAGGCGACGCCCTGGCCGGCGCCTTGGCCGGCACGCTGGTCCTGGAAGACAACCCGCTGCTGAACGCCGGCACCGGCGCCAACATCCGTCTGGACGGACGCACCATACAGATGGACGCGGCGGTGATGACCTCGGACGGCGAGTTCGCGGCGGTGGCGGTGATCGAACACGTGAGCCATCCCATCCTGGTGGCCCGCGCGGTCATGGACACGCCGCACCGCATGCTCGCCGGCGACGGCGCCACGCGGTTCGCCCATGTCATGGGCTTCGCGGACGTCACACCCCGATGCGAACAGTCCGAAGCCAAATACCGCCAGCGCATCTCCAACCTACTGCGAGGCGATGTGGAGGGCGGTTACGCGACCTTCGATTGGCGCCGCGCCTGGAACTTCCCCGGCCCGCCGCCTTCGCTGCCGGGCGACATGACCGCCGGTCCTAACCTCGACGACGGTCTGCGCTCCATGGATCCCACCGACACCGTCGGTACGGTCGTGCGCGCGGCCGATGGCTCTTTCGCCGTCACCCTGTCCACCGGCGGCACCTCGATCACCCTGGACGGACGCGTGGGTGACGTCCCCATCTACGGCTGCGGCTGCTTCGCCGGTCCGGCCGGCGCGGTGGCCTGCACGGGGTTCGGCGAGGAGATCATCCGCACGGCCATGGCCCGATCGATCTACGTCATGTTGGAAGACGGACTCTCGGCGCGCGAAGCAGTGCGCCGGGGCGTGGCGTCGTTTCCGGGAGACTGGTCTCTGGGATTGATCGCGGTGGACGGAAACGGCTGGGGCGTGGCGGCGACCCATGAGATGGCCTACGGAGCGGCGGGTGTGGATTAGGCCGCGCCCGGCCACGTCCTCTGCAGCATCATGACGATCATGGCCAGCGCCAGGGCGAACTTGAACCCGCTGGCCAGCATCTTGCCCGCGAAGGCGTGCCAGCCGATACGCATGCTCTCTTCGGTTCGCTGCTCCCGCATGTACTCACCGATGACCGCGCCGCCGAAGGCGCCGATGAAGCTGCCGATCACCGTACCGATCACCGGCACCACGCTGCTGCCCAACGCCGCTCCGGCCAGTCCGCCCAGGAACGCACCGAGCACGCCATAACGGGTGGCGCCCTTCTTGGCCACGTAGACCACGCCCAGCACCGACTCGACGATCTCACCGAGGACGGCCATTCCCAGCATGATCAGCAACAGTTGCCAGGTGATCGGATCGAAGCCGGTGATCAGGGCATGGATCAGCCCCAGTCCGACGATGATGAAGTTGCCGCCCAGCCCGAGGAGGGTCAACAGCGACGCCGTCAAAAGCAGCAGCGTCCAGACCACGAAGAGGATCCAGACGCCGATGCCGCCGAGCGTGTTGAGGACCGCGTCCACTACTCTTGCAGGTGGAAGAGTTTCTCACCGGCGGGCAAGGCGCAGGCGAGGCGGTTGTCTTCCGGTGGTAGGGTGCAGTTGTAACGCTCGTGATTGTAGTCGCAGAGAGGGTTGTAGGCGAAGTTGAAGTCCAGCTCGACCTCGCCGGCCTCGTCCACTTCGAGATCCAGGTAACGACCACCGCCGTAGGTCTCAGTGCCGGAGGTCGCGTCATAGAAGGGGAGCCAGAGATAGTCTCCGTAGGCCTCGGTGTCGACCGGTCCGAAGACGTAAAGCGTGTGGGCGTTTCCCTCATAGCTGAAAGAGACGTGTCCCATGCGCAGGTACGGCACCTCTTCACCCTTGCGCTTGACCAGGGTCATGGTGTCGAGCGACGCCTCGGCGACGAAGGGAACGTGGAAGCGCAGTTCGGGCGCGGGATAGTAGTAGTTCAGACCCTCGAAACCGGGCAGGTCCTTCGCCATCAGGGAGGTGCGCTCGGGATCCATGAACTCTTCGTTCTTGTCGATGCGCATCTCGACCAACCGGATTTCCCAGGCTTCCTGCGCCGCCTCGTCCATGACGACGGGGCCCGGAGCCTTTTCGCCGCAGCCGGCCAACGCGGCCAATATGAAACACATCACGATCGTGCCCGAAAGTCTCATTCGCTTCATTTCCGTCCCACCTCGTCGACGGGTCGCCGCTGGTCCACGACTTCCCATCTTCCTAAAACAGGATTAGTATGCTGGTGATCGACAAGGCGACAAGATAACATACGCCGCGAGCGAAGGCAGCAAAAACCCATCCCCCGGCAGAGGTCCCCGTTGCAGACGACACCGGACAATACAGCCCCCCCGCCCTCTCGGACGGCGTCCACCGACGGCGCGTTCCCACGCGACGCGTTGCTGGTCCTGGTCGCCGCCATACTGGGCCGCCTGCCTGCTCTGGGGGCGTTCTGGAACCGCGACGATTGGACCCTGCTTGCCCGGGCCTCCGGCCTCATCGAGAGTGACGCTTTCCCGGCCCGCATCGTCAGCCAGGATCTCTACTGGCGCGTGCTCTACCCCGTCTTTGGACTCGCAACCGATCCCTGGACCTGGACACGGCTCCTGCTGCATGCCGCCACCGCCTGGCTGGTCCGCCGAATCGCCCTTCGCATCGGACTATCCAAACCTGCGGCTCTGCTGGCCGGTCTGCTCTTTGCGGCCGCCCCCCTCGCCTTCACTCCGCTCTACTGGGCCAGCGGCGTTCAGGAGCTGCTGGGCGCGGCCTTGGCTCTGCTAGCAGTCGAACGATTGCTGGCCACCGGCCGCAGCGCGATCCCGATCGCCGTTGCGGCCGGGGTGCTGGCGATCTTCGCCAAGGAGAACGCCTTGTTGATCGGTGTGTTCGCCGTGGTTTTGGCGATCGGCGGCGACCAGATCAAACGCCGCGCACGCCTGACCGCGGCCGGGATCTGGATCGTCGCGGCGATCGTCGAGATCCTGCTCTTGTGGCAACATTTCCCCCACGGCGCAGGCACGGGCTACGTGCTGGACCCTCTGACAGCCCTGCCCAAAAACCTGGTCTTCTTCGGTTGGTGGCTGGTCTCACCGGCGCCCGCCTTGGCCTCCGAGCCCAATCTGATCGTTGCGCTGGGCGGACTGCTGGTCTGGTCGCTCTGGCTCACGTGGTCCTGGAAACGCTGGCGCGCCGGTGACAAACGGCCCGCCGTCGGACTCACGGCCGCCCTGTTGTCCGTGGCCCCCGCCCTCGCGGTGGACATGACGCCGCGGCCCTACCTGGCTTATCTCGCCTTCGCGCCCGCAGTTTTGGTTCTGGCGAGTGCCGTGTGGGATCGACATCGCCGGATTACGAGTCCCTTGGCGATCGGCCTGATGGTAGCCTGCACGGCGATGGGTTGGGTCTTGACCGAGGCCCGTCTCGCCGCCCGCGACGACGACGCATTGTCGTCCGATCCTCTCGTGCTGCACACGGCCGTCTCCCACGCAGCGCTGCAGACCCTGGACGCCATGCCCCCGGACCGCTCCGCCAAGATCTTCATACTACAGTTGGAAGACATGTCCATCGCACCTCGTCGTGGAATCCTCGCGCCGACCCAAACGCCCCTGCCCTCGATCCTTCACACGGCTCTGGCCGGCGACCTGGGCTACAGGCTTTACGGAGACGCCGCCCGGAGCGTGACGTTCGTGCGCCGTCTCGACGCTACGAACCGGGACGCGCTGGTCTTCGCGGATTCGGGTCCGCGTCTGCGCTTCTGGGGTCCGGTCCCACAGGCGCATATCTACCAGACCCTCACCCAGATCGCCTATGGCCACCATGACGCTGCGGTCAAGAACCTGTGGCGCGGCTTGCGCAATTCAAAATCGGTGATGCCGTTTGTTTTCGACGAATCGCAACTGCCCGTCACACCCGATGCCGTGCGCGCGCGCAAGGAGGCCTTCCTACACCGGATTCAAACCTTGGCAGGCCTCGAACCCGAAGAGCGCGAGGCCATGATCACCACCGCGCAGGAACTCTTCGCCCTCTGTAATATCACGCCGTAAGGGGCCATCGCGTACCGATCGTGCTATAGTCGGTACTCTAAGGTCTTTCCGGGAAAGTGGGCTCCCGATGACGCGCGCCGCCGTCCTTCTTCTCATCATGCTCATGCCCGCTGCGGCCACCGCCGCCTGGTGGAACGGCTTCGCGGCGCCTCCGACCGGCCAGGGACTCAACGGCGACCCCCGGGTCCTGCACCTCTACGGCGATGACCTCTACGCGGGCGGCGTCGAGGCCTGGTTCGTCGCACGCTGGGACGGGAGCGCGTGGCACGACGTCGACGGCGGCACCGACAACCGCATCGACGCCATGTGCATCTATGACGGGGACCTGATCGCCGGCGGACGCTTCACCGAGGCCGGGGGCGTCACGGCCGAGTCTGTGGCCGCCTGGGACGGTCTGGCCTGGTCACCGATCGGCGCGGCATCCTGGAACTGGGGCTACGTCCTCTCCCTCGCCGAGAACGAAGGCAATTTGTACGCCGGCGGCACTGGCTTCGTGGCCCGCTGGGACGGCGTGGTTTGGCAGGAGATCACCGGCACCGGTTTCACGGGAGACGTCTTCGCCCTGGCCGCCTACGACAAGACGATCTATGCGGGCGGCGCCTTCTCCGCCCTGGTCAACCCAGGCGGCGGCACAGTGGCCGCAACCAATATGGCGTACTGGAACGGCGACGAGTGGCTAGCCGTCGACGGCGGGACCAACGGTACCGTCTATGCCCTGGAACTTCATGGTGACGACCTAGCCGCCGGCGGCGTCTTCTCGTCCCCCGGCAACCTGATCGCCGCCTGGAACGGCGCCTCGTGGTACGAACCGGGTGGCGGGCTGGTCGGCTCCTACGTGATCGCGCTCGAAAGCCTAAACGGCCTGCTGATCGCTGGCGGCGACTTTACAGGCGGCGGCGCCATATCCATGACCCGAATCGGCATTCTGGATGGGGGCGACTGGGCGGCCTTGGGCGACGGCGTCAACGGCATGGTGCGCACGATCGCCGTCCAGGGAAACGCGATCTTCGCCGGCGGCGCCTTTGATTACGCGGGAGGATTACCGAGCCAGCATATGGGGCGATGGGATGATCCCGATGTGGGTGTAGGCGAGCCACTCCCGGCCAACACCCTGTTGAGAATGCCGGCGCCCTTCCCCAACCCGGCCAACCCCGGCGTGACGATCCCCGTCCGGCTGGACGGGGATGCCCATGTGACCATCGAAGTCTATGACCTGGCCGGACATCGAGTGCGACGCCTCTGGGATGGCGTCCTGCCCGCGGGCGACCGGGCCTTCACCTGGGACGGGACGACCGACACCGGACGACCTGCGCCCTCGGGCGCTTACGTAGCCCGCGCAATCACGGCCACCGAAACGACGTCGCGCCCCTTCGCACTGGTCAGGTGATTCAGTCGTCCACTCGGACCGGGAACGGGTACTCCCGATCCTCCGGACCTACCGTACCAACGCCATTTTTTTGCCCAGCACGGTCCCGCCGGCTTCCATGCGATACAGGTAAAATCCCGTCGCCTGCTCGCGCCCGGCGTTGTCCCGGCCGTTCCACGTCACCTCGTGGACACCGGAGGGCATCCGCTCCCCCGCCAGCAGTTCACGGACCAGCTTCCCGGCCAGATCGTAGACGCGCAGGGTGACATCCGTCTCCCGAGGCAGCTCGAATCGGATCCGAGTGGACGGGTTGAAGGGGTTGGGGTGGTTCTGATTCAGGGCGACCCGCTGGATAACGGGAACGTCCGGGACCCCTGTCACCGCACCACAGCCCGCCGGGTACGCGCCTATGGTCACGCCGCAGATGTTCTCGGTGTCGACGCATGGCGAGTCGGCGGCCAGGTGGTAGTCACCGAGGTCAGCATCGCAGAACCAGGGATCCGCTTCGATATTGCCGCCCAGACCGGCAAAGGGCACCAGGTTGCCGACCCAATCGCCGCCCGGATTGCCGTAGATGTCGGTGCAAGTCACGGTCAGGGTCAAATACTGTGGCTCTTCGACCTCCAGGCCCTCCCCCCCGTCCCCATAGGCCATAATGGAGGACTGGAGGTTCATGGTGCCGCTCCCATTCAGCCACAATTGTGCCGCTCCCGGCGAACCGCCGTTGCCGACGAAGGTGCAACCGTTGATCCAGCCCCCGGGGCTGTTCCTGAACTCGTTGCCGACGCCACTGGGGGCGGTGTTACCGGCCACGAGGCACCCGGTCATGTTCAACGAGCCCGTCGTGGCGTAGGGCTGGAGGAGGAGGCCACCGAGGAAGTAGGTGCCCCTGTTGTCCACGATCTCACAGTTTTCCAGGGTCATGGATTCGGCTGTGATCCAGGCCGCTCCCCCTTCAGACGCCGTGTTCCGCTCCAACCTGCTGCCCGTCATGCTGAACAGGGGCGAGTTCGAGCAGAAGAGGGCGCCACCCTGCGGGAGGCTGCCAAAGACGTCGAGGTTGTTGTTGTCCGTGAACAGGCAGTCGGTGATCACGAGGCTACCGTCCCTCATGGTGATGCCGCCGGGCCCCACCTCGCAGTCGTTGCGCAGGAACTCGCTGCCCGCGACCGTCACTTCGCCCCCTGCGCACCCGATGCCACCGGCGTTCGGACGCCCGGCCAGGTAGGTGACGTTGGCGTCGTGGAATTCACAATCGGTCACCGAGACGATCGAGTTCGTGGTCACGAAGGGGACGCCCGGGCCGGTCCCACGGAAGCCGCAGCCGGTGATGGTGACGCTGGGGTAGTCGGTCACCTCGACGCCCTGGCCGCAGGCGGTGAATTCGGTGTTCGTGATGGTGACCTGGTCGAGGATCTCGCCGACGACCTTCACCGGCACATCGACCGCGATAAAATTGCAGTCACTGATGATCAGGGACACGCCGCCGGAACCTGTGCCGACGACCCCGGTGGCCGTCTGCTGGAAGGTGCAATTGTCCAGAGAGACGAAGGATTCCCCCGTCAAATCGATCGTCCCACGCACCCCGTCCGAACGCAGGTTTGTGAATGTGGTGCGCAGGAACCCCATCCGGGAAAAGTCGCTCGTCACGGCCACGACGTTGATCTCCGCCCCGCCCAGGCCTTCGAAGGCGCAGTCCTCGAAGAGCACCTGCGAAGAGGATGCGAAAATGATAGCGGTGTCGGACGCACCGTCACTGCGCATGGTGCAGTTCGTGAATAATACGTCCCATGAGGACATTATGGTGGTGTGTCCGTTGTTGCCGGAATTCACCAGCGTGCAGTTATCAAAACGGAGTTGGGTGAACCCAGTGAATGCGCTCACGCCCTCACAACCCTCCACCGAGACGTTGCTGAACGTCGCGCCAGCCACGCCGGATTCCAGCTTCACACTGCCGACGCTGCCTGCTCCAAAATCAACGTTGCCAAGCCAAAGGGTACCGGAAGAGGCAAAGACGTCATACTCCGCGCCATTGCCGTCAAACGTGCAGGCATCAATGACCACGTCCCCTCCCGCGTTGTCGGTTGCGGCCACGGCCCCACCGGCGGAATTGGAAAGGTTGTTCTGGAAGTCGATGTTGCGCAGCGTCACCGAAGAGCCGCCGGAAACAAAGACCCCGGCACCTCTGCTGAAGGTGATGCCGTTGCGAATGATGAGGTCGCGGATCGTCGTGCCCACCGGCTCACCGCCTCGCAACCAGATGGCCCGCTTGGGCTGACCGTCCCAGGTCGTGGCGTCGATGGCCACGGAGCTCGACGGGGCGCCCGACAGTTCGATCTCCTTGCCCTGAAAGTCGAGCTCGACGTTGCCAAGCCCACTGTAGGTGCCCGCAAGCAGCACAATGGAGGCCCGCCCGGGCACGTCGTCGAGGGCCGCCTGGATGGTGGGGAACATCCCCGAACCGATGGACATCAGGCGGTAGACGGGAACGTCCCAGAGCAGATCCTGGCCGGCGCCGCCCATGACCACACCGTTCACCGCGCAGGGCGATCCGGCGGCCAGGGCATAAACTGTGGCCATGGGGTCGCACATTTGGGGCTCGACACTGAGGTTGCCGTCGGTGCCCGCATCCACTCCCGGGAGCCCCGTCCATTCAGGCCCCTCGTTGCCCCAGATGTTGGTGTTGGTGACGGTGACGGCGCCGCCGTAGTAGTCGGCAAACGCGTAACTGCCCCGTCCGTAAACAGCCATGCACGCATCCATAACCAGGGTATCCCCCTGCCCCCGGTAAACGGCGCTACCGCTGTTGCAGTCGTTCATGAACAGGGTGCAGTTCGTCAGTACGACCTCGCCGAATGATGTGGAATAGATGGCCCCGCCCTCGACGCTGGCCGTGTTCCTGTCCAGGACGCAGTCGGTCAGGACGATGCGGTCGCCGCCGTTGCAACTGATGGCGCCGCCGTGGTCCGACGTGTTGAACGCGAAACGGCAGTCGTTGGCGATGAATATCCCTCCGCGCAGCTCGATGGCGCTGTAGTCGGCATGGTAGCTGTACCGGATGGTCACTCCTTCCAGGGTCAATGTCCCATCGTAGATGACCATGCCGAAGGCCGGGTTGAACACGGTGCCCAGGATATCGATGGTCACCTCGTCACCCGGATTTTGCCTACGGATCGTGATGCTGCCGTCGCTCTCCAGGTTCCGGTTGCCCTGGCCGCTGTAGGATCCGGCCATCAGGACCACGGAATCGCCACTGCCCGCGGCGTCGATGGCGTCCTGGATGGTCGCGTAGGGGCCGGTGCCATCCGGCGCCACCAGCATGTCGGCGGCCCGAGCCGGCAGGGCCATGCAGGCCCACACCATGACCAGTGCCAGCATGAAGCCCGCCCACGGCAATTGAGGGAGGACGAGGAAACGGATAGAGCGCGACATGGCGGCCTCCTGAACAAGGATGGAAGTAATGTGATAAGAGTTTATCGCGAACATCGATGTATCTTAACTACATGAAAATGCGGTAATTGTCCTGTGACGGGCGCCAACCTGCATGATCATGCAGGATAAACCACGCTAAGTTGGCGCCCCGATCCCGGTTGTCCCCTTGTTAACCCCTCCGGAT
>DAOVZQ010000454.1 GCA_030635025.1 bacterium | reverse complement strand
GAAGTTGAGGTCGGACCGGACGGCGCGCTGCCGTTTTCCGACGCGATCCTCGAGCCGTTCGATTACGTGGTCGCCACCATGCGGATCTCGCACGACCTCGACATCGGGCAGCAAACGACGCGGGCTATCGCCGCCATCAACAATCCCCGCATTTCGATTCTCGGCCACCCCATCGGACATTTCATGACGACCGGACAAGAGTTGCCCCTGGACTTGGACGCCGTCCTGAACGCGGCCTCGGTCGCTTCGGTCGCGGTGGAGATCGATGCCAATCCGTCCCACGCCGACCTCGACTGGAAGAACTGCACCAACGCCCAGAAGTTGGGCGTGACCCTGGTGATCGCTTCGGACGCCCATCGCGCAGCCCGTCTGGGCGACTACCGTCACGGCGCCGAGATGACCCGCGACGCAGGCCTCTGCTGCCGACAGATCCTCAACACCCACTCCGCCGACGAAGTGCGCACCTTCTTCAGCAGCACCGGCTGATCATTCCTCGGACGACAGCTCCCGTAGTTACATGCATATCGATGGAGATAGCCTGTCGGGCCGATCCCCTGTAGTCTGTGCCGGTTGTTCCGGGACACGCTCCAAGGGGGATTCACATGACTGCACGTAGATATGCCGCGATTTTCGTCTGTACCGTTCTGATGGCAACGGTCCTGCCCGTTGTTGCAGACGAGTCGGATCAGGCCGCCGCGGCCTGGGCCGAAGCCGCGGCACCCGGCCCGGTACACGCCTTGTTCGCCGGCCACGGCGGCGATTGGACCATCACCGCGAAGTCATGGATGGTGCCCGGCGCCGATCCCATCGTCAGCGAGTCCGAGAGCCAGGCCGAGATGATCCTCGGCGGCCGATTCCTGGACGAGCGCTTGGTGGGCACGGTCATGGGTCAGCCCTTCGAGGGGCGGGGCTTGACCGGCTACGACAACTCCACGCACGTAGCGACATCCATCTGGATGGACAACCTCGGCACGGTCATGGTCGTGATGACCGGCGTCTACGAAAAGCCGGGTGAGCCCATGGAGCTCTTCGGCGAGATGGTCGACCCGGCCAGCGGCTCGATCCTGAAGGTCCGCACGGTCACCAACTTCACGGGCGACGACGCGCACAGCATGGAGTACTTCATGACCGTACCCGGCATGGACGAGATAAAATCCATGGAGCTGATCTACAAGCGCAAGTAGACGTCATCGCCGGTTGACGACACATGGCCCGGTGTCGCGTGACGGGAGAGGGGCTCCGCGGTTGTCGCCCGCCGCATGATCTCGCACCGGGCCTCAACGCCCCTATTCGAACCGAAGCGAGGCCGAAGGTCCCGACGGCATCCTCCATGCATTGTCCGCAGTCACGGGATCGGCTGCGGAGGGAACTCGTTCCGATGCGGCTCGCGTCCGGATCAGTCGCAACTTTTTATCTATCGAGTTGGTATACGTGATCCGTGTGACGCCAGGCTGACGCTGAACAGGTCGGCCGTCGCCGCTCCCGACCACATATCGGAGGGACCATGGGACCATCGAGACCGGCATCATTCTTCCTGCTCGCGGCGCTGCTGCTCTTCGTCGCACCGCTCTTCGCCGCCGCACCCGACGAGGGCCGCGGCACAGAGGACGACCCCTGGCTGGTCGACATCGACGCCCTGCTCGAGCAGGGATACGCGGTGGTGGTCACGCCCGAGGACACTATTCCCCTGGCCGACGCCGGAGTGGACACGGTGTTCGTCCGCGCTCCGCGCCTGCGCGTGAGCGATCTGGTGCGTCGTATCGGCGAGCGCATGGAGCGGGACTACCGTCGACTCGGCGGGATGTCGGTCACCTCGCTGAGCCGCGTCGTCAGCCACTGGGACGATCCGGACCCCGCCAAGGCGCGTCACGAGGAATACGTCGAACTCAATCGCCACGCCGTGGACACCGACGGCGAGGAGAGGGTGGCGCGTCTGTATCGCGTGGTCCGCAAATACGAGGGCGGCGAACTGGTCGAGGAGGAGACCGAGCCCGAGATCGAAGAACGATGGCAGAACGACGTGGCCGGCCAGGCCATGAACATGCCCTTCGCCCTGATGACCGCCGGCCGCTACCGCTACGAGATCCTCGAGCGCACACTGATCGGCGACCATCTCGTCTTAAAGATAGGCTTCACGCCCAAGAGCCGCTTCGACCCGGGGCTCGACGGCGTGGTGTGGATCGACTACGACGATCTGGCCATCCGCCGCATGGAGGGCAGCGTGCCGGGCCCGTCGCCGGCCCCCCTGTTCATCGCCTCGGTGCCGCGTTTTATCTGGACCCAGAAACAGGTCGGCAATCACTGGATGACCGACGAGATGTACGCCGAAATCAACCTGACCGACCTGCCGTTCCTGCCTGACCGCATCATCCTTACAGTGGAACTGCTCGACTACGTTGTTGACGGCGTGGCCCATGAAGAGGAGGTCGCCCCGTGACGATACGCACACTGGCGATCGCACTTCTCATCTGTGTCACCCTGTTGCCGGCCACGGCCCGAGCTGATATCGCCGATGTCGCCGACCCGGACTCGCTGGTATGGGTCTGCACCGACGCGGCCATCGATTCGCTCAACAGCTACTGGCGCAGTCTCGACGACGGTTGGTACGAGCCCCTGAGCCTCGAGGACCTTGGTATCGGCCTGACCCCCATGCGGCTCGACTCCCTCACCATCGAGGGGAACGCGGCCATCGGGCGAATGTACGCCGGTCGTCCCTGGCGCTTACGCCTGCACCCGTACGGCCGCCTGCATTTCAACCGTGTGCAGGGACTGGATCTGGGCAGCGAAGTCGAACTCTATCGACCCGGCGCGCGACAACCCAAGCTCATCTCCGGTCTCAGCTACGGGCTGGCGTGGCGCAAGGTGAGCCATCATCACGAACTGTCGTTGCCCCTGCTCACAGGTCGTCTGCGCGACGCCGACGGCTACCTG
>DAOVZQ010000255.1 GCA_030635025.1 bacterium | reverse complement strand
TGGGTGTCGGCCTCGGTGAAGCTCTTGAGCTCCTTCGTCACGACCTTGAAGCCGTTCAGCTTCAGGAAATTGACGAAGTCGATCTTGCCTTCGGACTGGTTGGAGATGGCCGTGTAGAAGTAGGCGCGGACGAGGCGCCGGTTCCCTGCGAGCGCCTTGCACATCTTGAGGTAGTCCAACCTCATGTTCAGGTGCTTCGCGCTGTAGTGGATGTTTTCGCCATCTATGAAAATGGCGACCTTGTCGCTGGGATCGGAACGGTACATGACCTCAACCTTCCGTCGAGTTCTGGGGGGGCGTGGGCGAGTATACATTGATTCCGGGGAAGGCATCGCCGTCCCGGTTGATGACGGTAGTATAGTTCCACCTCACTGAGAGAGCAAACCCACATCTTCTTTTCCTTGGCGCCCTTGGGCTTGTGGACCCGAGTCACGTCACATACCCCTCTCCCACGCTCGCACTGGCTTTCGGTCGCCCCGCCCGTTATCTTCCGCGGAATGGAGACGGGGATGAAAGCGGCCTGATGACGACAACAGAATGGGAGTGACCATGAAGCTCGTGGAGTGCGTTCCAAACATCAGCGAGGGACGAGACCGCTCGATCATCGATGCGGTGACCGCCGTGATCGGAGACGTCGACGGCGTCACGCTCCTAGACGTGGATCCGGGCGAGGAGACCAACCGCACGGTCATCACATTCATCGGTTCGCCCGCGGGCGTCTCCGAAGCCGCCTTTAGGGTCGTGGAAAAAGCGTCCCAGTTGATCGACATGTCCCGTCAGAGCGGCGCCCACCCACGACACGGCGCCACCGACGTCTGTCCCTTCGTCCCCGTACGCGGCGTGTCCATGGACGAATGCGTGGAGATAGCCCAGGCCGTCGGCGAGCGCATAGGACGCGAACTCGACATCCCCGTCTACCTCTATGAAAACGCCGCCGCCAGCGAGGAGCGCCGCAACCTGGCGCACGTCCGCAAGGGCGAGTACGAAGCCCTGCCCGACAAGCTGGGGACCGAGCAGTGGAAACCCGACTTCGGTCCCAACGCCTGGAACGACCACGTAGCCCGCACCGGCGCCACCAACGTATCGGCGCGCGGATTCCTGGTGGCCTACAACGTCAACATCAATTCCCGCAACAAATCCATCGCCTCGCAGATGGCCCTGGACATCAAGGAGGCCGGTCGCGCCCAACGAGACGATGCCGGGAAGCTCGTCAAGGGTTCCGACGGCAAGAACGTCCTGGTGGCCGGCCCCTACCGTCTCGAAGCCTGCAAGGCCGTGGGCTGGGTCATTCCCGAGTACGATCGCGCCCAGGTGTCCATCAACCTGGTCAACACGGCGATCACCAAACCCCATCAGGCCTTCGAAGCCTGCCGCAAGTCGGCCCGTGACCGCGACGCACGCGTCACCGGCTCCGAACTGGTCGGGCTGATTCCCGAAGGTGACATGATCGAGGCCGGAAAGTTCTATCTGCGACGCGCAAACCAGTCCGCCGGCGTCCCGCGCAGCATGCTCATCGAAACGGCGATCCAGAGCATGGGTTTGCGGGACATTGCGCCGTTCGATCCCGCCGACAAAATCATAGAGTATCAGGCCGGTCTGACCGACGGCGAATTGGTCTCCCTGTCCAACCGCGAGTTCGTGGACGTGTTGTCGACCGACTCGCCCGCCCCAGGCGGTGGCTCCGTCGCGGCCCTGAGCGCCGCCCAGGCCGCGGCCCTGGTCGCCATGGTCGGCAACCTGACCGTGGGCAAAAAGAAGTACGCCAAGGTGCAGGACCGCGTGAAGGCCATCGCCGAGCGCGGCCAGGAGATCAAGGACGCCATGCTGCGGGCTATCGACGACGACACCGATGCCTTCAATGCGGTCATGGACACCTTCCGTCTACCCAAGAAGACCGACGCGCAGAAGCACGCCCGCGACCTGGCCGCCGCCCAGGCCACGCGCGGCGCCACCTCGGTGCCCTTGTCGGTCCTCGAGGCCATGCCCGAAATCCTGGAGCTCGCCGCGGAAGTTGCCGAGATCGGCAACGCCAATTCCCTGAGCGATGCCGGCGTCGCCGCCCTGTGCGCCATGGCGGGAGCCGAGGGCGCCTACTACAACGTTCTGATCAACCTGGATTCGTTGAAGGATCTGCCCCAGGACGACTCGCCTGAGTTCATGACAGACACACGCAAACGCGCAAGCGCGGCCCAGGAGCGCTGCGAGGCGCTCCACGACGAGGTCCGCAAGGCCGTACGGGCGAAGCTTGAGTCGGCCCTTGACTGATCATGCACCTCAAAAGCCAACAAAGGGCCGGTCTGCAAGACCGGCCCTTTCCATTCCAGATACAGAGCCCATCAGCAGCTTTGCCGTTGACCGGACTCCCCTGTCTATTTAGTGTACATAAGTCATGCTGAAACCGACCGGGTCTCGGCGGCCGCATTTGCCCCCCAGCGGAAGGTAACCCTCACCCATGTCTGCACCCGTGACCACCGAGAAAACGAGTCCCATCCGGGAAATCATCCAGCCGTTCGTCGACCTGGCCCACGCGCCGCGGGCGCTCTGGGGCATCAACCTCGCCTACTTCCTTGAGGGCATGGTCTACTTCGGCATGCTCACGTATCTGGCAATCCACTTTTCCGACGTTATTTTCGCCAATTCAAGTCAGCCGGACGTCGATTCCCACCACATGGTTATGGTGCTCACGGCGGGCATTACGATATCCATGTTCTTCCTGGGCTTCCTGGCCGACAAGTGGGGCATCCGCCGAACGCTGCTCACCGCGTTCGTCTTCCTGCTGATCGGGCGCGTTCTCATCTCGCTCGGACCGGCCCTCGGCCTCGAGGGCGGCATGTGGAACGGCCTGCATCTGCTGACCCTGGCGGGCATCGTCGTGGTGGTCATCGGTTACGGCATGTACCAGCCGGCGGCCTACGCCGGCGTCAAGAAGTTCACCGGCCCCAAGACAGCCGCCATGGGCTTCGCCATGCTGTACGCCCTGATGAACCTGGGCGGTTACTTCCCGTCCTACGCCTGGTACCTGCGCGACAATCTGAACCTGGGCATTCCCGGTACCTTCTGGGTGTACACGGGCATTACGGCCATGGCCCTGGTCTTCACGTTCTTCATACTGACCGCGAAGGTCGAGCGGGAAGCCGCCCAGCGCGCCCAGAAGGAACGTGACGAGGCGGCCTCCGAGACGAATGATGACTCGTCCGCGGATGCCGTAGCCGAACCCGCCGCTCCCGCCAAGCAGCTGACATTCTCCGAAAAGACCGTCAACTATTTCGTGAACCACCCGCTACGCAACCCCAAATTCAGCTTCTTCATCTTCGCGCTGATCCCGGTGCAGACGCTGTTCACATACAACTGGCTCATCCTGCCGCAATACATCTCGCGAGCCTACGAGGGATTCATCGGCGACAAGTACGAGTTCTTCTCGAACCTGAACCCGCTGCTGATCTTCATCGCCGTGCCCATCGTGGCGGCAGCCACCACCAAGAACAAGATCTACAACCTGATGTTGGTGGGTACGTTCATCATGGCCGCGCCGGCGTTTTTCCTGGCCTTCGGCACGAACGTCTACACGCTGCTGGCCTACCTCTTCGTGATGACCATCGGTGAGGCCATCTGGCAGCCGCGCTTCCTGCAGTTCGCCGCCGAGATCGCCCCCGAGGGGCGCACGGGCGAGTACATGGGCGTCGCACAGCTGCCTTGGTTCCTGACCAAGATGCTGGTACCTCTCTACTCGGGGCACATGATTCAGCGCTTCTGTCCCGCCGAGGGTGCGCGCGATCCCGAGCGCATGTGGCTGTACTTCGGCATCATCGCGATGATGTCGTCTGTCCTGCTGGTCATGGCTCGGGGCTGGGCCGCCAAGGACTTCAAGGCCAAGGCCGACTAGCCACTGGACCAATATCACACAAAAAGGAGGATGCCGCAGGGCATCCTCCTTTTCGCATATGTTCGACGAGCGTCCGCCTAGACGTTCTAGCCTTTGCGCACCCGTTCTCCGTAGCCGTAGTACTTGTGATCGAAGTAGTAGGGCAGCACCTCGGCCAGGTTGTTGGCCACAACGCCGATGATGTTGGTCCCAACACTCTTCAGTATGTTCACACCGCGCTCGCATACGTCACGAGGCGTGCGCCCGGCAAGCACCAGGTAGATGGCCCCGTCGACCACACTCACGAGTTGCAGGGGATCGCTCACGGGTACAACCGGCGGGCAATCCAGGATCACGATATCGTAGTCCAGCTTGAGGGTGGCGAATACGGCCCGGATCCGATCTTCCTGCAGAAGTTTGCTCGGATTGTCTCCGGCGAGTCCCGCGGGCAGGAAATCGAGATTGGCCAAGACGGTCTTGTGTGGCTTGACGCCCTCGTCATCACCGCGAAGCAGTTCGGCGAAACCGGGGGCACGATCCGTGTCGAAGACCGTATGCTGGACTGGGCGACGCATATCCCCATCGACCAGCAGGATTCGTTTCTGCATGTGATGCGCCAGCACCTGCGAGAAATGCAAGGAGAATAGGCTCTTGCCCTCCCCGCGTTCCGAACTCGTAATCATGATGCACCGCTTGCGCTCCAGGTCCAACTCACGGTTGATGCGGATCATGATGCGGCGCAGCTCGATCGCCAGAGGCGACTCTATGTCGAATTGCAGACCCGTTCGCTTCTTCTTCCTCACTGAATTCATCCGTCCCTTCGGATAGGTCCCGAACTACTGGAAGCGGGGATAGACCCAGAGCAGCCCCACCGCTGCCAGAGCCATAACAACCACGACGATTATAAACCAGAGCAGGACCCGCCTGCGCCGCAGGTTTTCGAAAGGTCCGTCGTCCACGACCGGCAAAGCGCCGATCACCTTCAACTTCAGGGTCGACTCGATCTGCTGCACGGATTTGAAGGATCGATCAAACATC
>DAOVZQ010000102.1 GCA_030635025.1 bacterium | reverse complement strand
ATGGCCGAACGACTCTCGCTGAACGTTCATTTCGCGCGCTTCGCCCGCGGACTCGTCGACACACGCGATCTCGTCTACTTCGCAGGCTGGATCGCCCTGGGCCTGAGCGCAGCCACCGCCTCGCTGGGTGGTCGCCGACAAGCCGGTAATCGCCGTCTAGGGCGCTGGGCGCCGGTGCTCGTGTTGATCCTGCTCCTGTTGATCCTGGACGTGTTGGCCGCTCGCTCGCCTCACACTCTCGACCTCACGCGCAATCGGCTCAACAGTCTGGCCCCGCAGACCGAGCGCGTTCTGGACGCCGTGGATGTGGACCTGAAGGTCACCGCGTTCTACCAGCGTCTCGACCCCAAGCGCAAGGAAGCCGAGGCCATGCTGGCCGCGTTCGCCGACCGCAGCGATCGTATCGCCTACGAGATCGTCAACCCGGACGTGGAATTGTCCCGCGTGCAGGATATGGGCGTGACCACCGCCCGGGCAGTGATCGTGGAAGGGGAGGGCCGTCGCCGCGAACTGCTCGACCCCGACGAGTCGGCCCTGATCAACGCTGTCTTCAGGGTGATGATCGGCCACCAGCCCGTCGTCTATCTCCTGCAGGGCCATGGCGAACACCGTCTCGACGACGATCAGAGAACAGGATTCCAGGCCTTCGACGGCGCATTGCGCCGCCAGGGATATGATCTGCGGCCCCTGATGCTGACCGACGTTCCAGAGGTGCCGGGCGACGCGCAGGTCGTGGTGATCGCCGCGCCCCGTATCGAATTCGCCGACCAGGAGCTGGAGGCCCTTCACGCCTTCATCATGCGCGGCGGCGCCGTGCTGGCCCTGCTCGATCCGGGGACTCCCCGGAGCGTGGCCGAATGGGTCTCGCTCTACAACGTGGTTCCCGGCGACGATTTCCTGATCACCGCCTCGCGTGCCAACGCCAGCCTGCGCATGGACGAGCGGGCCATGGTTCTCGTCGAGTACGGGGAACATGAAATCACCCGTGGGCTGCCCGGCATGGCGACCGTCTTTCCGTTTACCCAATCGCTCAAACCCCGCGCCGAGGCTCTCGTGGGCGTGGAGGCCCGCACCATACTGCGCTCAGATCCGCGCAGTTGGGCCGAGAGCGACTTCGAGTCCGTCGTCTCGGGGGAGATCGAATTCGACGAAACGACGGATGTCCCTGGACCCCTGCCGTTCGGTGTGGCCCTGGAAGTCCATCGCGACGAGTACTTCGATCAATACAAATTGGATCAGTTGGGTCTGGACGAGGACGACATCATGCGCCAGAACGAATTGCTGGTCGCCATGAGGGGCATGCGCGGCGAGGAGGGCCCGACCCTGCCGCCGTCGATCTTCAACAACGAGGAAACCTCACGCCTGGTGATCGTCGGCGATTCGGACTTCGCCACCAACGTCCACCTCAACTTCTACGGCAATCGCGATCTGTTGCTGAACATGATGGGCTGGCTGGCCCGCGAACAGGTGCTGATCGCCCCACGCGCCCGCGGGACATTCAGCGAGCCGCTCATCCTCACGCGTGAGCGCAAGAACCTGCTGGGCTGGGGCTGCGCCGTGGTCTGGCCGTTGATCGCCGGCCTGATCGCCGTGGCGGTCGTCGTGCGGCGGCGGCGGTTCCACTGATGAGCGGGCGCGCCTCAGCGATACCCCGCAGCGTCTATCCCCTCCTCGGTCTGCTCGTCCTGGCCGGTCTCTGGCTATGGCGAGGCGATGGTGATCTCGCGGGCCCGCGTGTCATTTTCGATTTTCCAGCGGAATCCATCGAAGCCTGCACCGTGAGAGGTCCGGGCGGACGGACCATGTTGACCCGCGAACCCGGCGGCTGGCGTCTGGGCGGAGACAAGCCGGATATAGCCGACGTCGACGGCATAGCCCACCTTATGGAAGGCTTGACCGCCACGTTGCGGACCGGCGCGGTTGCGGGCGACGATTGGCGGACCACATCAGAGGACTACGGCCTAGATGGCGGGGGAATCTTTGAGGTCCGTCTCACGGTGGGCGGTTCCGTATCACGCCTGCGGATCGGTGCCCAGAACCCGGCTTCGGGCCTGTTCTATGCAACCGGGACCGGCTCCGATGATCTCTTCATGGTTGGGGAGGACGTGGTCGGCGCCCTGCACGCCCTGCCGAACACGGTCCGGGCCACCATGCTCTGGCCCGGCTTCAAGCGCGACGACCCCGATACGGTGCGACTACATTTCGATGGAGCCGACACATGGGATCTGGCCGTTCGTGATGGCGGCGGACGTTGGTGGCTGCGTGCGACGGACGATTCCCGGGCCCGCACGGGTCGGATCTCCGACGACTACCATGCCCGTTACGCCGATCGCCGAAAGACCGAAGCCGGCGTCGAGTGGTTGCGCATGCGAGACCGGGAGATGGCCGGCCTGCTCTCGTATCTGGAGGACGCCCGGGTTCGCGATTTCCTGGCACCCGAATTTGACGCGCCGGATCTGGGATTCGCCGTACGCATCGCCGGATCGGTTGCACACGAAGTGGTGTTCGGAGAGCTGGAAACCGAGAACAGGGCCCGGGCCTGGCGTGACGGTTATGTCGACGGCCTCGTCCTGCCCGGTGTCATCCCGCGCGAGTGCGCTGGCGGTCTGTCTGAATACCTGCACACGGATCTCCTGGATCGCGGCCTGGCCTTCGCCGATTCCTTCACGTTGTCCCGGGCCGACATGGGCCTCGTGCGTTTCGTCAACACGGACCGCGGCTGGATCATATCCGAGCCGGCCCAACCCGCCGATCCGGACCGCATGAAGCTGATGGCCGGTGATCTGGTGCATTTCCTGGATCACGTGGCCATCGAACGCGTCTTCGATCCTGCTGCCGACGATCCCCTGACTCCGCCTCGTACCACGATCCAGATCTGGGCTACCGGGCCGGGCGTACCGCCGCGCACCGTGATTCGCTGCGGGATGCACGCCGATACGGGCGTTCCGGTGGCCTGGTACTCCGACGACGGACGATTGGTGCAGGTGGATCGCAATCTGCTGATTACCAGCCAAACGATTTTGATGGCGGCCGTTGGACAGAGGCGGTAGGGGCTACGAATCGGACGGTCAGGTTCCAGGATCAATGATCACTCAGGGCGCCATTCGCACCGACAGCAACATCGGCACCGTATCCGTGCAGGCCAGCGCGTCTTCGAACGGCGCTTGCAGGGGCAGCGTCGCTACGACCTGGTGAGGCTCGCAACTCAGAGGCTGGGCGCTGAGGCAGTAGCTGTACAGAGCCACCTGGTTGTTGAACTGGGCCACCCTGTCGTCGGGAACCGGTGCGCTGGCGGGCAGCTTCAGGCGGCGCGGATTGACCCACTTGCCGTCCTTCTTTACGCGATAGTCCAGGTGCGGGCCGGTAGCGACGCCCGAGGCGCCCACATAGCCGATAACCTGTCCCTGACTCACCTTCACACCCTTCCTGATCCCCTTGGCGTAGCGGGAAAAATGCAGGTAGTAGGTCTCGTACGACTGGTTGTTGTGCTTGATCTTGACGTAGCGCCCGTTGTTCTTGTTGTACCGGGCCTCGGCCACCACGCCGTCGCCCGCGGCCACGACCGGCGTACCTACCGGTGCCGCATAGTCCACGCCCCAGTGGGGCATGTAGCGCTTGTGCACCGGATGGAAGCGGCGGTGGGTGTAGCTGCTGGAGATGCGCGAGTATTCAAGCGGTGCGCGCTTGAGCTGCTTCTCCAGACTGTGGCCGGTGCCGTCGAAGTAGGCGGGACGGTTGTCCTCGATTTCGAAGCGGAAGCCGCGATGTGTGACACCCTTGTTGGTGTATTCCACGGCCATGATCGGACCGGTGCGCACGAATTCGCCGTCGCGGTGGATCTCTTCGTAGATGATGCGGTACGAGTCGCCCTTACGGACATCGCGCCGGAAGTCGACTTCCCAGCCCAGGATGTCGTTCATCTTGGTGGCCAGGGCGGGGGGGGCGTCGAGCCCCTTGAGGCTTTCGTAGACCGAATTATCGACGGTGCCCGCCACCGCGCAGACGCGATGCTCGACCGGGTAGGTCAGCTCGTGAACCACGTACCCGCCTTCGGGCTTGCGCTGGAAGGCGATGTAGGATTCGGCGTCCTCAAGGTCGAAGCGCAGGCGGTGAACGCGTCCTTCTTCGCCCACGGCCACCTGGAAGGTGAGCCCGCGTCGGACCTTGCTCAGGTTGCGGTACGGCTTGCAGACCTTCACCAGGGACATGATGTCGGTGTGTCCGGCGCCGCGCAGGCGCATGGCTTCATAGAAGGTCTCGTTGCGGCCGATGACCAGGTCGTCCTCGATGACGGTCACGGGCAGGGCCTGCAGCCCGGCGATCGAATCACCGTCCACCGAAGGAAGCATGGCCTCGGGGGGCATGTAGGCGCTGTCTCGTGCCGCGGTCACATCGAGGGTGGCCGCGTGATCGGGAGCGGTTTCCCCGTCGGTCTGGAACATGGAGCTCGCAAAGACGGAGAACAGCACTAGGAACGTGCAGATCGCCAGGAATGTGATCGTACGGTGTTGACGGGCGATGGAAAGCAGGGGCCACGCTCCTCGGAAGTGGTCGATCGGGTAGACTCAAGACCATGCAATCATGGCACTTGCCCCACCAGGTTATCAAGTGATTTCTCTATCGCCTTTTTAGCGGTAGGATGTGTTGGATCTAAGCAAAACCTGAGCCGCGGAGACAAATAACCCGATGAAGACCCTGGAATTGCATCTGCACCTGGAAGGTTCCGTCTCGCCGAAACGCTTGCGGACCCTCGCCGAACGCCATGGGAGACCTGAAGTTCCCCGTCTTTGCCTGGGTGACGACGGCCGTTACCGCGCCACGACCGATTTCTCTGATTTTCTCGAAGTTTTCAAGGCCGTCAAGGCCGTGCTGCAAACGCCCGCGGACTACCATGCCACGGCCCTGGATCTGGGCGCCGCCCTGGCCGCCCAGGACGTGGTCTACGCAGAGGTCACGATAGGGTATGGCGTGATGCATCGCCACGAAACGGATCCCCTGCCGGTCCAGGCGGCTCTGGCCGAGGCCGCCGACGAGGTGGCTGCGGCCCACGGTGTCGTCATGCGGTGGTTACCGGACGCCGTTCGACAGTGGGGCGCCGACGCTGCCTGGCGTGTCGTCGAAGCCGCGTGCAAGGCCGGTCCGGAGGCGGGTGTCGTCGGGTTCGGCCTGGGCGGAGAGGAACTCGCCGCTCCCGCATCCACATACGCCGAACACTTTGCAGCCGCCCGATCCGAGGGTTTGGGCACGACTCTGCATGCAGGCGAAGCCGGTGACCCGGAGGCGGTGCGCGACGCCCTCTCGCTCGGCGTCATGCGCATCGGTCATGGCACCGCCGCTGGACTCGATCCCCAACTCATCTCCATGCTCGCGCTGTCGGGGACGTTCGTGGAACTTTGCCCCGGCAGCAACGTGGCAACCGGGGCGGTGGCGTCCCTGGCCGACCATCCTTTGCGCACCTTCCTCGACGCGGGTATCCCGTGCTGTCTCAACACCGACGATCCCGAGCTTTTCGGGCTGACCCTGCGTAATGAATATGCCGCGGCGACGGAGATCCACGGCCTCACCGAGAGCGAGGCCGACATCATGCGTTGGCAGGCCCTCGCGGCCGCCTTCATGCCGGAGCCGCTGCGCAAGGAAATCGGCGCCCGACTCGCGCCGGACGCCGATCAGATGAGCGACCTGTTGGTCTAGCCTGCTAGGTCTGGTCTTCCACCAGCTTCGCCAGCCGGTCGATCTCTGGCTGGATGGTTTCGTCCTCGATCCGCGGAAAGAGGATCTCCTGTTTGCCGAGTGGACGTCCGGCGGGCAGGGGCCGTAAACCCTCTTCCCAACCTCCGTGCTCCAGGTCGGTTTCCATGCCCAGCCATGTCCAGACCTTGGCCATGGCGAAAGGCGTGATCGGCGACAGCATTACGGCGATCTGCCGCACGATCTGCAACGCGACCGCGATCGACACGCCACAGCGCGCCATGTCGGTCTTGCGACTGCGGAAGGGAGCCGACTCGTCGAAGTAGCGGTTGCCGGCCTGGCCGGCCAGGAAGGCCTCATCCATGGCCGCGCGCATCTCGAATTTCTCCATGCGGACGGCGTAGCGCTCCATGCATCCGGCCACCTCGTCGAGGGTGGCGCGGTCCAGGTCGGTGAGGTCGGCGTCGGTCCAGTCCGGGACACGGCCTTCGAAATATTTGTGAGCGAAGGTGAAGATCCGGTTGATCAAGTTGCCGAAATTATTGCCCAGTTCGTTGTTGTTGCGTGCCTGCAGGCCCTTCCAGGTGAAGTCCGTGTCGCGGGTTTCGGGCAGGGTACGCGACAGGGTGAAGCGCAGCGTGTCGGGCGAGAACTTCTCGAGATAATCGGGCAGCCAGACGGCGTATCCGCGACTGGTGGACAGCTTCTTGCCCTCCAGGTTGAGGAACTCGTTGGCCGGCACGTTGTCCGGCAGAATGTAGTCCTCGCTGTGGTGCATGAGCATGCCGGGGAACATGATGGCGTGGAAGACGATGTTGTCCTTGCCGATGAAGTGGATCAGGCGCGTGCCCTGGTCCTGCCACCACGTGCGCCAGGCTTCCGGCTCACCCTGTTCGGCGGCCCATTCGCGCGTCGACGAGATATAGCCGATGGGCGCGTCGAACCACACATAGAAGACCTTACCCTCGTGATCGGGTAGGGGGACCTTCACACCCCAGTGCAGGTCGCGTGTCGCGGCGCGCGGCGACAGTCCGTCCGCAAACCATCCACGGCAATAGTTGAGGACGTTTTCCTTCCAGTTCGGATGTCCGGCCTGCCATTTTTCCAACGCCGGCTGCCACTCGTCCAGGGGTAGGAACCAGTGGGTAGTCTCCCTCATTTCCAGGGGCGAATTATCGAGGACGCTGCGCGGGTTGATCAGTTCCTCTGGGCTGAGGCTCGTGCCGCAGGACTCGCACTGGTCGCCGCGGGCGTTCTCGGCGCTGCATTGGGGGCAGGTACCCTCGATATAACGGTCGGCCAGGAAGCGTCCGAGTGACGGGCTATAGTACTGCTCAACGGTCTTCTGCCGCAACTTGCCCCGCCGGTGCAGATCCAGAAAGAAAGCGGAGCTCGTCTCGGCGTGGATCGGCCGGCTGGTCTGTGAGAAGTTGTCGAACGATATGCCGAATCCGGCGAACGATTCTGCGATCGACTGGTAGTTGCGGTCGACCAGCTCCTGCGGCGCGATCTGCAGCTGCTCGGCCTTCATGGTGATCGCTACCCCGTACTCGTCGGTCCCGCAGATGAAGAGTACCTCTTTGCCCCGCAGGCGGAGGTAGCGGACGTAGAGGTCGGCCGGTAGGTAAGCGCCGGCGAGATGCCCCAGGTGGATATCGCCATTGGCGTAGGGCAGAGCGGCGGTGACTAGCGTGCGCTGGAAGGCCTGCCGGTCCGATTCGTCTGCGGAACTCACACGGCTCCTCCGCGGCTAGGGGGCGAGTCACTCGGCGCGGCGGACGGTGGTGCCGATCGTCCCGATCCTCCCGCCGATGGGTATCTGTGGTCGCGCCGGACGCTGGAGTCGGTAAGGAAGTTATATCATCGGCTCGATCGACGGCAAGGATTCAGTGCCATAGACGTAGTGGTCGAGCCACGCGTCGCACTCGATGCCGGTCACAGAGAGGATCGTCGCGGCGATGCCGGTACGCGAGAGTGGAGCGTCGCCGCCCTGGTTATAGAGGTACCGCAGTACTTCGCCCAGCGGGTCACCGCAACTGCCTTGGGCGATCAACGAGTGTTCGAGTGCGGCGCAAACCGCCACACCGCCGGCGTAGCCGAATCGTACCGTCTCGGGATCGGCCATCACCTGGGCGACGGCGGTAGCGACCGGGAGTCGACCCAGCCGCGCGCTGCCGTAGTAATCGCGCGCTAGCCGCGCCTCGAGTATCTGGCGGCCGTATTGAGCCGACCAGACGTT
>DAOVZQ010000273.1 GCA_030635025.1 bacterium | reverse complement strand
TTTCCCTTGATCGTTTCCTTGAGTTTCAGGAATGCGATCAGACTGCCGGAGAGCGTGACGCCGCCGATCAGACCGCTGACCGCCGTGGCGATGCTGGTCTGCATGTTGACGGTCTCGCCGCTCTTGAGGGCGACGATGAAGGCCGCGCCGGCCACCAGCACCGAAGCGCCGCCGCCGAAGCCGTTGAAGAGCGCCACCATCTCGGGCATCGACGTCATCTGTACGCGCAGGGCCGCCGCGGCGCCGATCAGTCCGCCGACGACGATGCCGGCGATGATGTAGGTATAGCTCAGCCCCTGCGCCAGGAGCGTCACGACGATGGCGACCAGCATGCCGACCGCGCCGAGCATGTTGCCGCGTACGGCGGTCCGTGGGTGTCCCAGACCCTTGAGGCCCACGACGAAGAGGATCGCAGCCAACAGATAGGCCAGTTTGATGTAGGCCTCGGGTATGAAAAATTCGGTCATGACTGTTCCTCCTCTCTATTTCTTCCTGAACATGTCCAGCATGCGATGGGTTACTAAAAAGCCGCCAACGGCGTTGATGGTGGCGAAGACCAGGGCACCCAGGCCCAGGTACTTGGCCAGGTCGGGGTAACCCTCGTGGGCCACCAGGATGGCGCCGATGATGGTGATGCCGCTGATGGCGTTCGATCCCGACATCAGGGGCGTGTGCAGGGTCGGCGGTACCTTCGTGATCACCTCGAAACCTATGAAGACGGCCAGTACGAAGACCGTCAGGGCTGCGACAAACATTTCCATTAGTCTGCACTCTCCTCTCCGTCGGCGGATCCTTCGGCGGAATCCTCGACGGGCGTCTCGAGTTTGGGCAGCGCCAGCAATTCGCGTAGGCGCGGGTGGACGATCTCGCCGTCCTTGCACAACAGGGTTCCCTGGACGACCTCGTCCTCGGGGTCGGGCGCCCACTGACCGTCCTTGGCCAGGGACTTGATGAAGTTGGTCAGGTTGCGCGCGTACATGAGGCTGGCGTGCGACGGTGCGTCCGAAGCCATGTTCAGCGGTCCCATGATCTGGACGCCGTCGACGACCACGGTCTCGCCGGGCCGGGTCAATTCGCAGTTGCCGCCGCGCTCGGCGGCCAGGTCGACCAGCACCGAGCCGGGGGCCATCTTGTCGACCATGTCGGCCGTGATCAGGATGGGCGCCTTCTTGCCGGGGATCGCCGCGGTGGTGATGACAACGTCGTGTTCGGAGACCACGCGCATCATCTCCGATTGCTGCTTGGCAATGAACTCGGCGCTCTGGGCCTTGGCGTAGCCGCCCTTGTCCTCGGCGCCCGCGGTTTCCAAATCGAATTCGACGAACTTGGCGCCCAGACTCTGCACCTGCTCGGCCACGGCCGGCCGCACGTCGTAGGCGCTGACCACCGCGCCGAGGCGTTTCGCCGTGGCGATGGCCTGCAGTCCGGCCACGCCCACGCCCACGATGAAGACCTTGGCGGGTTTCAGCGTGCCGGCCGCCGTCATCATCATGGGGAAGAGGCGGGGTAGTTTTTCGGCCGCCAGCAGCACGGCGCGATAGCCGGCGATCGTCGCCATCGATGACAGGATGTCCATGCTCTGGGCGCGTGTGATTCGCGGCATCATCTCCATGGAGAACGCCGTCACGCCCTTTTCGGCCAGACGGGCCGCGGTGTTCGGTTTGCTCAGGGGGTCGTGCTGACCCACGAGGATCTGGCCCTTGCGTAAGTGCTGGAGGTCGGGCTGGCCGTGCTCGTCGTTCGCGCCGAGGCAACGGACCTGCAATAGCATGTCGGCCTCGGCGAAGATCGTGTCGCGGTCGACGATGCGGGCGCCCTTCTCTTCATAGGCGGCGTCGGAGAAGCCGGCCTCGAGGCCCGCTCCCGCTTGTACCAGGATTTCGAATCCCACCTTCTGCAGGTCGGGAAGCACCATCGGGACGGCGGCCACGCGCCGCTCGCCGGGGTACGTTTCGCTGGGTATGCCTAGTTTCATGGGTCCCTCAACTCCTCGTCGGTTGACGCGCACCGGCGTGCGCCGTTTCGGACGGCTGGACTTCGATCAGGTCTCGGGTCAGGTCGGGTAGTCGTCGTTGGACTTCCGTGTCCAGGCGCTTGACGAGCCGGTCGGGATCATCGGCCAGTCCGCGCTCTCGCAGCGTGGTCATGAAGTCCCGATGCCGACGTCCGCGCCGGTACTCCGGTTCGCGCGGCGGGTGTGCCAGGTAGCGCTCCATCAGGTCCAGGTCGGGATCGACCAGCAGGGTCGTGGCGTAGTGCAACAGCCCCTTGGTTCGGTAGATGCAGGAGCCGCCGATCTTGCGGTCGCCCAGGACCAGGTCTGACACGCCCTTGCGCTCCACGCCGGGGATGCCGCAGGCGTCGAGCGCCGCGATCAGCCAGCGGGAGATGGCGTCGAAGGACGAGGTCACCCGGCCGATGCCCGCCATGGGCAGGGTCACCGTGACGACCAGGTTGCCGGGGTCGAGGACCACCGAGCAGCCGCCGCCGCGTCGGCGCAGAATCGGGATTTCGTCGGCCTGGAGATTGTTGAGTTCGAGCTCCACGTCGGGCTTGCCGCCGCGTCCCAGCACCGCCGCCGTTTCAGGGTAGCGGTACACGCGAACACACGCGACATCGTCGCTCCGGACCCGATCGAGGACCGCTTCGTCCTGCACGTAGGGCGCCATTGCGACGTTGGACATTATTTGCCCTTTCGCGGGGGATTCACATGAACCGCAGCGCCTGCGGCCACCTCGGCGGCTTCCATCAGCGCCTCGGAAATCGTGGGATGCGGGTGGATCGTCACCATGAGGTCTTCAAGCGTGGCGCCCATTTCCAGGGCCAGTGTGCCTTCGGCGATCATCTCGCTCACGTGCGGTCCCACCATGCCCACGCCTAACACCAGCTGTGATTCAGGATCGGCCAACACCTTTACCAGTCCTTCGGTGCGTCCGATGGCGCGAGTGCGGCCAAGGGCCGACAGGGGGAACTTGCCGACGACCACCTCGATGCCCTTCTCTTCGGCCTCACGCTCGGTCAGTCCGGTCCAGGCGATCTCGGGATCGGTGAACACGACCGCGGGCACGGCGCGATTGTCGAACTCGGCCGGATGGCCGGTGATGACCTCGGCGGCCACCTTGGCTTCGCGGCTGGCCTTGTGGGCCAGCATGGGGCCGGCGGTTACGTCGCCGATGGCGTAGATGTTGGGCTCGGCCGTGCGGCAGGTGTTGTCGGTTTCGATGAAGCCCTTGTCGTTCACGATCACGCCTGTGGTCTCCAGGCCGAGGTCGCGGCTGTTGGGCCGACGGCCGATGGCCACGAGTACCTGGTCGTAGTCGCGCTCTGTGGTCGCGCCCTCGTGTTCGATGCTTACGGCGAAACCGCCGCCCTGCTTTTCGGTGATGTTCAGGACCTTGGAGTCGACCATGATCTCGTTCAGTCGCTTACCGACCTGCTTGATCATGATCTCGGCCAGGTCGACGTCCGCCCCCATGAACAGCCGTGTAAAGAACTCTACGACCGACACATCGGAGCCGAGTCCCTGATAGACGAGGCCCATTTCCAGCCCGATATAACCGCCGCCGACGACCAGCAGCGATTCGGGAACGCGCTCGAGTTTGAGGGCATCGGCGCTGGACCAGACCGAGTCGACGATGCCTTCGGGTAGTTCGTTCAGGCTCGATCCAGTGGCGATGACGCAGTGCTCGAATTCGAGGGTTGTGAAACCCTCACCGGTGACGACGACCGAGTTGGGGCCGTTGAAGCGGGCCCGTCCGTGCATGACCTCCACGCCGCGGCGCTTGAGCAGTCCGTCGATGCCGCCGGACAAGGTATCGACCACGCCGTCGGTCCAGGCGCGCAGCGCTTCGTGATCGATGTCGGCCTTGTCGAAGGTGATGCCCATCTCTTTGGCGTGAACGGCCGCTTCCTTGATTTCCACGGCGTTGATCATGGACTTCGAGGGAATGCAGCCCTCGAGCAGGCAGGTGCCGCCGCGTCGGTCGCGTTCCTCGATCAGCCGCACCTCCTTGCCCAGATCGGCCAGACGCAGCGCCGCCACGTAGCCGCCGGGGCCGCTGCCGATCACGACGACTTCCACTTCTTCCTGCAGGCTTCCGACGACCATGGCGATTCTCCTAGGTTTCCAGCAGCAACAGGTTCGGATCGGACAGCTGACGGACCATCTCACGCACGAAGCGCGCCGCGTCGGCGCCGTCGGCGATGCGATGATCGAAGGCCAGCGTCAGCGGCAGGATATTGCGGATGACGATCTCTCCGTCGCGCACCACCGGCTTTTCCTGGACCTGTCCCATGGCCAGGATGGCCACCTCGGGATAGTTGATCGTCGGCATGATCGCAGTTCCGCCCAGCGGTCCGATGTTGGTGATGGTGAACGTGCCGCCGCGCATGTCCTGGGGCGGCAGTTCGCCCTCGCGGGCCTTGATGGCCTTGTCGTAGATCTCGTCGGCGAGCTGGATGATGCTCTTGCGGTCCGCGTCGGGTATCACCGGCACCACGAGTCCACGGCCCGTGTCCGCCGCGAAACCGATGTTGTAGTACTTCTTGTAGATGATCTCTTCCTTGAAGGGATCGAGGCTGGCGTTGAACGACGGCGCCGCG
>DAOVZQ010000088.1 GCA_030635025.1 bacterium | reverse complement strand
CGGGTAGAAAGCCACCCAGGCGAAGGGTAGAACGAAGGTCACGAAGATGCGGATCAGCGGGCTGAAGATGGTCACCGGATAGCGGCTGAAGCGAATGATGTTGTAGACCGGCGGCGCCAGTCCCATACGGTCCTCTATCCAGAACGAGATCGACGTCAGGCCCAGGAAGACGCCGCTGTAGACCATGGACGCCGTCACGGCGAAGACCAGAAGCAACAGCCCGTCCGCCACACCCAGAGAGAGTCCCAGGCCCAGGCCCGCGTAGATCATCACCGCCGCACCCATGACCAGTTCATTCAGGCCGCCCATTCCGAAAGCGCTGAACAGCACCTGGGCCAGGGGATTCACCGGTCGCAGCAAGACCCGATCCAGCTCGCCTTCGATGATATAGCGCTCACTGAATCGGTAGATGTTGATGCTGACCAGGTTGAACAGGCCCAAGGGGAGCAGGCTGAAGCCGTAGATGAACAGGACCTGCTCATAGGTCCAGCCCTTGAGCGAGGTGATCTTGCCGAAGAAAACGGAAAGGACCGAAAGCTGGATGCCCAGGGACACCATATTGGCGGCCATATCGACGATGAAGTCGGTGCGGTAGATCATTCGCGACTTAAGAAACTGCGCGAAGTAAGCGGCGAATATGCCTGCCTGCCTTAGTGGTTCCCGCAGTCGCCTTCGCCACGATTCATCGTGCCGGGCCAAGCGGGTCGCATCGGTGGAAAGGCTCATTTCAGCCTCCCTGCAGCGTGACATGGCACACCGAACGGTTCAATGTCCAGCGTCCCAGAAGGAAGAGTCAGACGGCCCAGCCGGCCTGCAGCGAAAGGGCGGCCATCAGATCGGGGCCTTGTCTCAGCCCCAGGAAGATGGTGACCGGTATGTAGCTGATGGCCTGGAAGGGCAACCACGACACGACCGTCTGCACCCACTCGGGGAAAAACGTGAAAGGGATCAGCACACCGGTCAGGAACTCCATCATGACCATCTTGGCGCGGATCACGCCCCAGATGTTCTGCAGATGGAAGGCCAGGCAGCCCACCAGGAAGTTGATCTGGGAATTGACCAGTAGGGCCAGCAGGAAACTGAGAACGGTCCAGCCGTAGAGAGCCGGGTCCGTCGGGCCGGCGAGTCCGAAAATGGGCACGACGACCACGGTGATCGGCAGCGTGAACATGATGAAGCGGAAGGCGGCCTCCCCCATGGCTTCGCTCAGCATCATGGTCTGCACGTGCAGGGGTTTGATGAGCTGCACGGCGATCTCGCCCTGGATCACCTGGCTCGAGAGGGTCCGGTCGATGTTGTTGAAGTAGAAGCTGCGCCCGATCCAGCTCACGATCACGTAGGTGATCATCTGGGCGAGGGTGAGTCCGCCGATCTGGGCGGCGTCGGCGCCCTCGGGCCGGCTGGCGTAGATGGCCGTGTACAGAAAGTAGTTCCCCGCCACGAAGATGGTGTAAGAGAAAACCCCTGTGTAGTAGCGCAGTCGGTAGGCCAGGAACTTGAGGAAGGCCAGGCGCATGAAGTGTCCGTACAGCCCGAGCGTGGCGCCGGTTCCGCGGTGCCACCGCCTGAGTTCGGAAGTAGAAACGTCAGCGTTCATGAGTACCGGCTTCCACGTTACCCCGACGATAGATCTCGCGGACGATTTCCTCGATGCTCTGCTCCTCCAGCCTCAGGTCATGGACCTGCCGGATGTTGACCAAAGTCTTGATGACCTCGGCGGCGCGCACGTCCCGGCGACTGAACGCCACGGTGTGCAAGAGGCCGTCACCCGATTTCCAGTCCACCGGCAGTGTGCCCGTGTCGGCGACCAGCTCATCCCGGGTGGCGGTTTCCCGCAATTCCACGTGCAACTGCACGCGGTCACCCACCTGATCCCTCAGATGCGACAGCTCCCCGTCGTAGACCACCACGCCGTGGTCGATGATGATCACGCGGCGGCAGAGCTGTTGGATGTCGCCAAGGTCGTGGGTTGTCAAAAGAATGGTGGTGCCCAGATTCTCGCGGATGTCACGCAGGAATGTGCGCACGCTTTCCTTGGCGACGACGTCCAGGCCGATGGTGGGCTCGTCCAGAAAAAGAAGACGCGGGCTGTGAAGCAGGGCCGCCGCCAGGTCACAACGCATGCGCTGGCCGAGGGACAGCTTGCGAACGGGCTGGTGCATGAATTCGTCGAGGCCAAGCAGCTCGCGCAGCAGCCCCAGTTGGTGCTCGTATTCCGCGTTCTCGACCTCGTAGATCTTCTTGAGCAGACGGAACGACTCCACGACCGCCAGATCCCACCAGAGTTGGGTTCGTTGTCCGAACACCGCGCCGATATGCCGCGTGTAGTGCCGACGGTCGCGATACGGCACCAGACCGCCCACGTCGACGGAACCGGACGTGGGTGTCAGAATGCCCGTGAGCATCTTGATGGTGGTCGATTTGCCGGCGCCGTTGGCGCCGATGTAGCCGACCATCTCACCCGGTGCGATATCGAAGTTGACCTTGTTGACCGCGCGCAGCGTCTCCCGACGGGGACGCACCAGATCGACGACGCCGCCCCACACGCCCTCGCGGCGTTTGGTGATGGCGTAGTCGCGGCACAGGTCACGAACCTTGATAAGGGCGCTCACGTCTCAACTCCGTTCGACCCGTTGCGGGTTCAGTCGCCGCCTGGCGCGGCCGAGTCATCAACCTGGCCTAGGCCTTCGACGAACGCCTTGACCTCCAGTTCGGTCTTGTGGAGCTTGTCGCGGCAGGCGTCGACCAAGGTCACCGCGCGTTTCACTTCCGCGGATAGATCATCGATGTCGATCTCGTCCGCTTCGAGGCGGGCCAGGATGGCCTCGACCTCGGTCAGGGCCTCACCGAAACTGGGCGTCGTTTCCTTCTTGGGCGTCAAGGCATCCTCCTCATGACGTTTCGGATCCGGTCTCGATCCCCTCAACTATACTCTCGATGCGTCCACCCCGCAGCCTCGTAGTCAGGCGGTCGCCGGGGCTCACGGCGGTTGCCGAACGCACGATGTGGCCGTCGGGACCGCAGGTCAGGCTGTAGCCGCGTTCGAAAAGGCGGTCCGGGTCGAGCAGACTGGCCTTCTCGAACAAGTGGTCCAGTCGGCGCGCCCGTGTGGTCACGATCGTCGTCGCGGCGCGCAGGATACGCCTACGGAGTTCTTCGAGACTGCGAACGCGGGCCGGCCAACCGGCCAACAGGCGTCGGGGGGCAAGTCCGGCCTGCGCCACGTCCACTTCGCGTCGCTTGCGGTTCAGAATCGCCCCGGCCGCATGCGACAAGGCGACGGCCACACCCCTGCGACGAGCGGTCGCTCGAGAGAGGCTCAAAGCCGATTGGGCCAACACTCGGTCGCGTAGCCGTACCAGGCCCAGCGCCCGTTCGTTGACACGTGTCGCTACACCAAGACGCAGATCCGCGGCCAGGCTTCTGAGTCGGTGTTCGTGTTTGTCCAGGACGGCAACCGCAGCGACACAGACGGCCCGGCCCAGTTCCCGGGAAGCCCGTTCCGCCGTCTCGATTCGCGTCACGAGATCCTGGGCCGCCGCAGTGGGTGTTTTACAGGCATGATGAGCCACGGTGTCGGCGATGGCGTGGTCGATCTCATGACCGATGGCCGTAATCACCGGCACCGGACAGCGGGCGATGCATTCGGCCACCTGCTGGTGATCGAACCAGGACAGATCGGCTTTCGACCCGCCGCCGCGCGTGATGACGATCACGTCGAGACCGGCGCGAGCCATCCCCGTCACGGCGCCAACGACCTGGGATACCATGGCATCCCCCATCATGCGGCAATCGGCGCGGGCCACCCTGAACCCGAATCCCGACTCCTCCAATCCGGCCAGAAAATCCCGCTCGGCCGCACTGCCCGCCGATGTCACCAGCCCAACCCGCATGGGCAACAGGGGAATCTCGAGACTCGCATTGAGATCGAGCAGCCCGCGCTCCTTCAGGTAGGCGAGGACACGACGGCGGCGGGCTTCGAGTTGGCCGAGCGTGAACGTGGTATCCACGCCGACGACCTTGAGCTGGAGCTTGCCGAACGGCGGGTAGAAATCGATCACGCACTGCAGACAGACTTCGAGCTTGTCGGCCAGACGGAAGTCGGGATCGCTGCCGTCCAGATAACGCTGCAGGCCGTACTTGCGCTTGTCCCACTCCAGCAGCGCCACGGGGATGGAGACAGCTGCGGCGCGACCGGTGCCATGCAGTTCGAAGTAGACATGTTTGCGGCGAGCCGCGTCTGCGGGGAGACGCTGCACTTCGCCACGAACCCACAGGGCGCCGGGGAATCCGGTCTGCAGGACCGCGCGGATCTCCTCGTTGAGTTCGGAGACCGAGTAGACGCGGCGCTCGTCCTTATCGACGGCGGAAAAGAGATCGTACATGGCGACTCCAGGGACGGATCAAAGCGAGCGGCGCTTCCAGTCGCCCCGCACGAACCAGGCCGTGATGCCCACGGCGTAAACGAAGAACCAGACCAGCACACCGATCCAGGCCCCGTTGAGGCCCAGGTCCAGATGGATACCGAAAAACCAGGCGCCCGGGAGAAAGAGCAGCCAGGCGGTGGCGACGTCGACGATCATGACGACCCTCGTTTCACCAGCGCCCTTGAGGGCTCCGGCCAGCGTCAACCCGACCGCATCGAAGATCTGCACCAGACCCATCATACGCAGAATCGGCGTCCCGGCCGCAATCAAATCCGGATCGGTGGCGAAGAGACTCATGAGCCATTCGGGAACCAGCAGGAAGAGGATGCTGAACAGTCCCATCAGCAACACGCTCAGGCTCACACCTCCCCAACCAGCGCGGACGGCGCCTCGTACGTCGCCGGCGCCCAGACTCTGACCCACAAGCGTCTGCACGGCGATGCCGACACCGATACCCGGCATGAAGGACAGGGCTGCGATGCGAAACACGACATTGCCCGCCGCGACGGCAATTGTGGAGATCCGCCCCAGGATGGCGAAAAAGACCAACACGGCGAACAGGGCGCCCAGCACCTGAACGCCCGAGGGCCAGGCGATCCGGGTCATGGTTCGCAGCAGTTGCAGGTTCCAGTTGCTCCGGCTGAGAAAGCGGAAGCGACGACGGATCGACGGCCGCATCATGATGGCGAGAAAAGCCAGGACGGCAAGAAGGCTTGCGATGGCGCTGGCCAGAGCGGCGCCGGCCACGCCCAGCTCCGGTACGCCCAGCTTGCCGAAGATCAGCACCCAGTTCAACAGAACGTTGACGACGTTCATCCCGATCCCGACCATCATGCCGATCCGGGTCCAGCCAAGGCCGTCGTAGACCGCCCGCAACTGGAAGGTCAGCATGAAGGGGATGGCGCCCAGCACGCGCCAGCGGAGATATTCGCCGCCGAGACGGTGCACCTCGGGGTCGCGCGCCACGAGGCCTATCCAGGCTTCGGGACGCCACAGGCCCAAGGCCGTTACGAGTGCGCCGAGCAGGATCGTCACGGCGCCGGCCGTGCCCAACACTTCGCCGACTTCGCTGTCGCGTCCGGCTCCGGTGCGATGGGCGGTGAAGGTCTGGACCGGTACGTCGAGGGCCTTGAATGTGCTGGCGACGGCCGAGAACATGAGTGTGGCGATGCCGACCGCCGCCAACGACGCGGCGCCGAGCTGCCCCACCATCAGGGTATCCACAAGCCCCATCAGGGTCTGGGACACGTTGGCGGCAACCACGGGCATGGCCAGGAAAAGAATCCGGCGGGTGAGCGCCCGCCGGGTCATCGATCCGAGTGCGCCTGTCAACTGCCCGCCAGCAACTCGACCGCGCGAGCCACCAATCGGGCGCCGAAGCCGGTGGCGCCCTTGGGACAGAGCGGGCTGGCTGTCGAAGTCCAGGCGGGGCCGGCTATGTCCAAGTGCGCCCAGGCGGTCTTCTCGTCCACGAATTCCTCGAGGAAGGCCGCGGCCGAACTGGCGCCCGCGTTGCGGCTGCCGATGTTCTGGATATCGGCGATGGGACTCTCGATCTCCTTGTGGTGCTCCTCTACCAACGGCAGAGGCCACACGCGTTCGAAGGTTTCGCCGCCGGCCCGGCGCAGGGCATCGCCCAGTTTGCCGTCGTTGGCGAAGAGGCCGGCAAACTCGTGTCCCAGCGCGACCAAGCAGGAGCCGGTCAGGGTCGCCGCGTCGACGATCCAGTCGGGCTTGCGCTTGCCGGCATAATGGAGGGCGTCGGCCAGGATGAGACGTCCCTCGGCGTCGGTGTTGAGGACCTCGACCGTCTTGCCCGAGGCCATCGAGAGCACGTCGCCCGGACGGATTGCATCACCGTCTGGCATGTTTTCCACGGCGGGAACGACCACCAGCAAACGTACGGGCAGTCTGAGCCGGGCGATGATCATGGCCGCGCCGAGTATGGCCGCCGCGCCCCCCATATCGCCCTTCATCTCGTGCATGTTCGCCGACGGCTTAATGGAAATGCCGCCCGTATCGAAGGTGACGCCCTTGCCGACCAGCGCCGCCAGGGGCAGCTTGCCGCGCACGCCGCGGGGCTTGAATTCCATGACGATGAGTTTCGATTCCTGTCGGCTGCCCTGTCCCACGCCGAGGATGCCGCCCATGCCCAGCTTGCGCAACATGGGCTCGCCCAGCACGGTGCAACTCAGCCCCTCTCGACGGGCCATGGCGCGCGCGGCGCGCGACAGGGCGACCGGAGTGAGCTTGTTGGGGGGACGATTGACCAGATCACGCGCAAAGAGACAGCCTTCCGCGTAGGCCTCGCCCGCGACGAATCCCTTACGCGCCTCACGTCCGATGGCCGCGTCGGGCACCAACAGCTTCCAGCTCTTCGGCGACGGTTTGGCGTCCTTGCCGGTCTTCGCCTTTTCGCTGCCGGGTCTGAACAGGGCCAGTTCGGCGCCTTCGACACAACACCGGGCCACCGCTTCGGCCGTCATGTCTCCCAGATCGGACCAGGGCAGAGCCAGGACGCAGGTGCGGGCGCCCACTGCACGGGCTCGCCGTGATGCGGCGGCCAGAGCCTTACGCAGGGACTGGGGACTCAGGTCTTTCACCTTGCCCAAACCGACCGTTAGAACCCATGCGGCGGCCGTCCGACCACCCGGCAGCAGATGGAGCTTGTCGGCCTTGCCGTCGAAGACCTGGCCGTCGGCCAGCGCCTTGAGCCCGCCCAAGGTCTTGTCCAGATCGCGCCACGGCCTCAACCTGGGACGATCATCGTCCTGCCCGGTGATCCCGACGACGAGCAGATCCGCTTTCGCGACAGACGGCTTGACCGACCCCGTGCTCCAACGCATGGCCTGTTTCTCCTTGTAGGAAGACGGACTGGGAGAGGTGACTCTCAATACGATGGAGCATTGTAGCAAAGTCGTGTCCTGACGCCACCCAAATTTATCCCCACCGCGAACCCGACCTTGTCGCCCATAGACCCATCCCCTATGCTCTCCCGACGCACCGCTTTCGATGGTCCAGAACGCTTGATTTAGCGAGACGAGACTACATGACCGGTCCTTCCCGATTTTCGCTACGGCCCTGGCGCTGGGCCCTCCACTGGCAGATCGCGCTCGCGCTGATCCTGGGACTGGCCGCCGGCCTCGCCGCGGGCGAGCGCAGCGTATTCGGCGTATCGCCGTTGGCCGTCTTCAATTTCCTGGGCACGCTGTTCCTGCGGGCTCTCAAGATGGTGATCGTGCCCCTGCTGGCCGGATCGATCATCACCGGCGTGGCCGGACTCGGATCGGCTCGTACGCTCGGTCGTCTCTTCAGCCGGACTTTCGGCTGGTACCTGAGTACGAGCCTGCTGGCCATCTTCATCGGGTTGTTGCTTGTCAACCTGATCCAACCGGGACTGAACGACGGTGTGCCCGTCGGCGAGAGCATGGGGCTGATTGCGGAGACTACGGAGATCGGCGATGAGTTATCCGGCCGTGGCGCCGGCGACCTGGTGGGCATCATCCTGCGCATGATACCCGAGAATCCCGTCGCCGCCGCGAGCAATGGGCAGATGCTGCCCCTGATCGTTTTCTGCATGCTCTTCGGCGCGGCCCTGACCGTGCTGCCGGAAGATAAGCGGGGCACCCAGATTCGATTCTGGGAAGGTCTCTTCGCGGCCATGATGGTCCTGACCGGCTGGGTTATCCGTTTCACGCCCATCGGCGTCTTCGGACTGATCGCCCGCATCGCCGCCACCAGCGGTATAGAGGCTTTCGCTTCGTTGCTGCGCTTTGCGGTGACGGTGCTGCTGGCCCTGCTGATCCATTCGCTCGTGGTCCTGCCGTTGTTGCTGCACCTGGTCGGACGCATCGACCCGCGCAAGCACGCGCGCGTCATGGCGCCCGCGTTGATGACCGCGTTCACCACTCGCAGCAGCTCGGCCACCCTGCCGCTGACCATGAAGTGCGTGGAAAAAGGCGCCGGCGTGAGCAACCGGATCACCAGCTTCGTGCTGCCCCTGGGCGCCACGGTTAACATGGACGGCACCGCGCTCTACGAATGCATCTGCGCCCTGTTCATCGCCCAGGCCTACGGCATTTCCCTGGGGCCGGTGGATCAGTTCCTGGTGGTGATCACGGCCCTGCTCGCCAGCATCGGCGCGGCGGGAATCCCCTCGGCGGGCCTGGTGATGATCTCG
>DAOVZQ010000138.1 GCA_030635025.1 bacterium | reverse complement strand
TCGCCGTCCTGGTCGTAGCCCTGCCCGCCCTGGCCGACGACCCCCATCCCTTCTCCGTTCACGACATGCTGGCCATGGATCGCGTAGGCGATCCCCAGGTCTCGCCCGACGGCAAGACCATCGCCTTCACGGTGCGCAGCACCGATCTCGAGGCCAATCGCGGCCGTACGGATCTCTGGCTGGTGGACATCGACGGCGAGAACGCGCGTCGTCTCACCTCCGACCCCGCAGGCGACTGGAACCCGCGCTGGTGCCTGAACGGCACCCTGTACTTCCTCTCGACCCGCGGCGGGTCGTCCCAGGTCTGGAACATCGATCCGAGCGGTGGCGAGGCCGTCCAGACCACCGACTTCCCCCTGGACGTGGGCAACCTCGAGGTCGTGCCCCAGCTGCGGTCGCTGGCCTTCACGCTGGATGTCTATCCCGACATGACCATCACCGAAACCGTAGCCCACGACGAGGTCCTGGCCGCCGATCCGACCACGGGCATGATCTACGACGAGCTCATGTTCCGTCATTGGGATCACTGGGAAGACGGCAAGCGCAGTCACATCTTCACCTGGTCGCCCCTGGACCCTGATGCGGACCCCGTAGACCTGACGCCAAACCTGGACGCCGACACGCCGACCCACCCCTGGGGCGGCAGCGAAGAGTACGCGTTCTCGGCCGACGGCAAGACGCTGGTTTTTACGGCCAAGATCAAGGACGGCAGCGAAGCCGCCTGGAGTACGGACTACGACCTCTACGCGGTCGATACCACGGGCAACAGCCGTCGCCGCTGCCTGACCGAGGACAACGAGGCCTGGGACACCGCGCCGCTGTTCTCCCCCGACGGGTCGACCCTGGCCTACATGGCCATGGTTCGCGCGGGCTTCGAGGCCGACCGCTTCCGGATCATCCTGCGCAGTTGGCCCGAAGGCGACTCACGCAGCCTGGATCTGGTCTATGACGGGCTGGACCTCAGCCCCCGCAGCCTGGTCTGGTCGGCGGACGGCAAGGTGCTCTATATGAACGCCGACTACCTGGGCCAAAACTCGATCTTCCGCATGGAGGTCAAGAACGGCGCGGTGAAGATGCTGGTGCGCGACGGCAACAACGGGTCGCTGGGCCTGGCCGGAAAAACGCTCATCTACACCAAGAACCACCTGCGCAGCCCCAACGAGATCTACGCCTTCGGCAGCAAGGAACGCCGCATCACCCGACTGAACGACGAAAAGCTGGCGGCCTGCCTGATGGGCGAACCCGAACAGTTCACGTTCGAGGGCTGGAACGGCGAAACCGTCTACGCCTACGTGGTCAAGCCCTACGACTGGACCGCCGAAAAGGCCGCGGCCGGCCAGACATGGCCGCTGACCTTCCTGGTGCACGGCGGTCCCCAGGGCAGCTTCGGCAACGACTTCCACTACCGCTGGAATCCCCAAGCCTACGTGGGCGCCGGCTTCGCGACCGTCGCCGTCGACTTCCACGGCTCAACCGGCTACGGCCAGGATTTCTGCGACGCCATAAGCGGACACTGGGGCGACCGTCCCCTGGAAGACCTGGAGAAGGGCCTCGCCGCAACCCTGGCGCGCTACGAATGGATGGACGGCGACCGCGTCGGGGCCGCCGGCGCCAGCTACGGCGGCTACATGATCAACTGGCTGCACGGCCAGCCCTTCGCCGAAAAGTTCAAGGCCTTCGTCTGCCACGACGGCAACCTGGACGAGCGGATGGCCTATTATAACACCGAGGAACTGTGGTTCCCCGAGTGGGAGCACGGTGGATGTCCCTGGGAGAAGGACTCCGGCTTCGGCAAGCACAACCCGGCCGACTTCGTGCAGAACTGGCACGTGCCCACGCTGGTCGTTCACGGCGCCCTCGACTACCGGGTCGTCGATACCCAGGGCCTGAGTACCTTCACGGCCTTGCGTCGTCTCGGCGTGCCGGCACGCCTGCTCTACTACCCGGACGAAAATCACTGGGTATTGCAGCCCCGAAATTCCATCCAGTGGCACAACGAGGTCATGGGGTGGCTGACGCGGTGGACCGAGTAGACTGCAGCCTGACATCTCGACAAAGGCAAAGCCCCCCGTTCATCGCGGGGGGCTTTTTCATGAGTCGAAACGAGCGTCCGGCACCAAACGAAGACGTGAATTTCTAGCGATCAACATCCAGATTCAAAACCTGCCAGTAGATATGTGTCGTGAGGTTCGTCACCCAAATCGAGCCCCCCACATGATTCCGGCTCTTGCCGAGCCCTGCGTGGAAGATGAACTCGCTGTCCCTGGCGATATGAAAGCCGATACTGCTCTCACTGCTCACAGGCCCCGTGACCCGGAACTTGGGACTGTACGCCAGGTCAGGCACCAGAAAGAGTTCGATATTCACCTCGGAACCCGCGGGATTCACTCTCAGGGTCGCCGCCATCTCACGCTCGTAAACGCCCAGGGCATCGCACGTCAGCAAGCAACTGCCTTCATACGTTCCCCGCCATTCTTCGGCTGGTCCGCTGGGTATGGATGTGGACGACGGATCGCTGTACGGCTCACACGCCGTCCCCGAAAGCACTAAGAGACTCAGCAGGATCAGATGGATCATCCGCTCGCTCATCCATATTGTCTCTGTGCGATTAATCATGGGGTTGAAACTACGAAATTCCCACAACGTGGTCAAACCCAAGTCGGCACCAATCTTGCACGATTGCGAGCGGATCGTGGAAGCCTATCCTCTCCCCGGCGGACCGTCGCACCCCGCAGGGTCGACCGAATCCTCCAAGGGGAGAATGATTCCCGATCGTTCCTCGGACGGGAGATGTCATCATGCAAGGTTGGAGATCGTATCTTTTGCTGATCGCAATGATCACAATACCCTTGTCGGCCCTCGCCAGCTGCCCGGATCGCTACGAAGTGCTCGGGGACGAAGGCAAGGCCTGGCTCGGCATGAACGCGGGCGGCTTCATCGCCGGAGAAGGACAGAGCTTCTACCTGGAATGCGCGTGCCAGGTCGTCACGGTACAGTTCGAACTGATTCTCGACGGGTTGACCTGGTACGGCGTACCGCCCCTCGGGAGCGGAGATATCCTGTTCGGTGAGATCAAGTTGGCCACCGGCCTGACCATAGCCACCCAGTCGATCGTGCTGGATTTCGATGAAGGCCGGCGTTGGATCACTTTCGATTTCAGCACGGACAACCTGGATCTCGGCGCAGGTGAGTACATTATCACCTGCTACGTCGCCAGCGCCAAGCAGGCCCGGATGTCTTACCACCAGGCCGAAGATATCTACGCCGAAGGGATTCGCTACATTTCGTCGAACGGCGGGGCCGGACCGTGGACTCCTGCAGCGCCCGAAAACGGCGATTTGGCGTTCAGGGTGAACCCCTTGGGGTACGTGCCGAACGCCGCGCACAGTTGGGGACAGGTCAAGGCCCTGTACCGTTGATCTCGCACCGACTCTAGACATCTCCAACACCGGTCCGCCCCAGAGCGGGCCGGTGTGTCTCTTCCCCCCGACCTCCGACACCGACCCTCACGACTTAGCGGTTGAACCCCGAGCGGGCTTGACCGATCATCCGCCCGAACACCCCATCGAGCGGAGCCGACATGAAAGACAAGACAGTCCTGATCACCGGCGCGAGTTCGGGCATCGGCCTCGCCTGCGCCGAGGCCTTCTCACGCGAGGGCGCCAAGCTGATCCTCGCCGCGCGACGCAAGGATCGCCTCATCGATCTGGCCGAAACCCTCGGCACGGAAACCTTGCCCCTGGAGCTGGACGTGCGCGACCGCGCCGCGGTCGAGGCGACCCTGGCCGAACTGCCCGAAGCCTGGTCCCATATAGACGTATTAGTGAACAACGCGGGACTCAGCCGCGGTCTGGAGACCGTTTACGAAGGTGATCATACGGACTGGGAAGAAATGATCGACACCAACATCAAGGGTCTGCTCTGGCTGACCCGCGCGGTGGTACCGGGGATGGTCGCAAGGGATCGGGGACACGTGATCAACATCGGGTCGGTGTCGGGACACGACGTCTATCCGGGCGGTGCCGTCTACTGCGGCACGAAGTTCGCGGTACACGCCATCACCACGGGGCTGCGCATTGATCTCAAAGGAACGCGGGTGCGGTGTTCGACGGTGGATCCGGGGATGGTCGAGAGCGAGTTCAGCCTGGTGCGTTTCCACGGCGACGACGAACGCGCCGACGGGGTCTACCGCAATTTCCCGCCCTTACAGCCGGAAGACGTGGCCGAGGCCGTGTTGTTCTGCGCCACGCGACCGCCGCATGTGAACATCGGAGAAATGATCCTCTGGCCCACCGATCAAAAAACGGTGACCATCAGCCATCCTCGCGGAACGGACTAGCAGGCTCGACGGTGAGGATCTCCCAGCTCCGGCGATCACCCTCTTCGCCGTACTCCACCTGATCGCCCACGGAGTTTCCCATGAACGCCAGGGCCAGCGGCGCCCTGTAGGAGAGGATGCCGTTGTCGGGGTCTGAATCCCACACACCCAGGAAGGCGTAGCTTTCCTCCTGCCCGTTCAACAGGTCGCGCGCGGTTACGTGCGTGCCGATGTTCACGAAATCGGTGCGGGTCATCTCGATTTCGATCACCTTGGCCCTGGCCAGCTCGGACTCGATCCGGGTGGCGTTGCTGGTGATCTGGTCGCGCTTCTCGAGCGCGGCTGTATATTCGGCGTTCTCGCTCAGGTCACCATGTGATGCGGCTTCGCCGATCTGTTTGGCGACCGCGGGCAGAGCGTCCAGGACGAGGTGGTCGAGTTCTCCCTGCCGGCGGGTGAGACCCGACTCGGTCGTGTAGAAGACATCCTCTTCCCAGGGTTTCGCGCTCTCCACGAAGATATCGGGATGGGCCCCGCGTAACAGAGTGAGCAGACTTGTGCGCGAACTCGCGCGCATGCCGCTGCTGGCCTCTATCCGTATCTTGAAGGACCGAGCGGAGGTCTTGTCGATGCTGTCGATGTACTCGCGAATGGGCTCACCGTCGTACAAGGCCAATGTGTCCTGGGCCTGATCGATGACCTTGCGCAGCCGCTTGTCATCCGACAGGGCGGTCATGCGACCTGTGGCGTCCATCAGTTCCAGGATACCGACCAGCACCTCCCCCGTACCCAGCCCCGGCAGAGCATCGAGTGTGCGGGCCGTTTTGGTCTCCGCGTGACGGGCGCGCCAGAGCCAGCAGATCACATCGGGCGAGGCTGTCGGATGCTTGAGAACAGCCGTCAAGGCTTTGGTGAGGATCTCGGTTTCGCCATCGGCGAGCAACTCGCGGACCATGCTGTCGCAGACCATGCGGCCGGTCCGGGGCAGGATGCCACCCCAGGTTTCGGCCCAACTGTCGGGCATCGAGCGATGTACGAACTCGAGAACGGCCTGGAGCATCCGATCGCTCAATCGCGTCGGCATCAAGCTCGGATCCTTGATCCGGGACAGGACCGCCACCGCAGCCTGGGGATTCATCTTGGCCACGGGAACACCCCGCGCTTCTACGGCCGAATGGACGGACAAACAGGCCAGGGTCAATACGGGATCCTTCTCCAGCTGTTGGCCGGCCAGACGTGCGGCGGCGTTGCCCATCTCGGTAAGCAGATCCTCGTCCGCATCCTTATCCTTGCGAACACCGGCCAGATGATCGAGTACGAAATCCAACTTCTGTTCGGGATCCTTGATGCGGCTGAACTGCTCCCGCACACGCTCCTCGAAAGTCCGCTCATTCTTCAGGACACGGAACGTGGGCTGCGTGCCGGTGCCCAGATCGAGGCGCGTCGATTTCTTGAGACGGGGCCGCGCCTTCTTCCACCAACCGGTCCAGGCCTCCTCGCCTTCCAGCGTCACCAGGGATTTGCGCAGTTCCCGATAGCTGCAGGTCTGGTTGCGCGTCGACGCCAGGGCCTTGAGCACGAACCCCTCGGGGTCGTCCTGGGCCAGGGCGCGCAACTCGTCGGGCCGGTAGAGGATCATCGACGGGAAATGCTCGGGAGGCAGAATTATGACTTCGGCCACTTCCTCGGGACCGATGGTCTCGTGGCGTCCGCTGAAGGACACTTCCAGGCGGGCGGTCGAAGCATCCACTTCCTCGACCGTGCCGGGTTCCAGGTGGGACCGGTCACTGAAGAACGCGCCGGGGCGCAGTCGCAGGTAGCGTTCCACGGCCTCGACGGCTTTGGTCAGGGGTTCTCTCTCGGCGAGCAACTTGTCGAGCAGGCCGGGCAAGTGCTCGTAATCGTTATTGAGAGTCTGGAAGAGCTGCTTCAGCTCGCGGCGCAGATAGGCGGATTCGGGAAGGTGCGCGGCGCTGGCGGCAGCCGTCACAAGACGGGCGCTCTTGCCGTTCTTCTCCTCCACCGAGGCGAGCAAAAGCTGCAGAAGCGTCTCGGCCCGCTCCGGTTCCCCCAGACGACGGACCTGGCCGATGATGGGGACCAGGACAACCGGCTCCACTTCGTCGTCTTCGAGCGCTTCGGGCCAGAGGCCTTCCAGATCGTTGAATTGACGGGCGTTGGCGAGCTTCTTGAGCTTGATCAGATTCATGTCCGGCCTCGATGATTCCCATGAAACTAACGACCGCACGGACTACGCCGGACGGCCGTTGACAATAACGGCTCCAACCGTTGGACAAGATAGCAGATTTGGCGGGTCAGAAAAGGAATGGACTGAAATATTTGACCGGCAGAGCCATCACTTGACCATGGTCATCTTCCAGGTCGAGACATTCCCGTCGGCCATCAGGCGCACAATATAGTGACCGGAAGGCTGCATATCGCCGGTGTCATCGCGCCCGTTCCAGACAGTCTCATGCCAACCGGGGTTGCGATCCACCGGGAAGGTCCTCACACGCTTTCCACGCACGTTGAAGAGCTCCAGGCTCACGCGG
>DAOVZQ010000090.1 GCA_030635025.1 bacterium | reverse complement strand
GTCTTCGCCTGTCTTCCCTATCCGTTCTGGCGGGCTGACGAAAAATCCGTTCGCTGCTATGGTGAACTCGCCGGCTTGATCTCCGACCATGAGGACCGATGGCAACGACTCAGGGAAATTACCTTCAAAACCCGCAAGGGCTGACCCGCCCGCCGCTGGTCCTCGCTCACCGCGGGGCCTCCTCCCACGCTCCCGAAAATACGCTCGAAGCTTTCCACTCGGCCGTCGACCTGGGCGTCGACGGCGTGGAACTGGATGTGCACGAGACCCACGACGGCCGCTTCGCCGTTCACCACGATCCCGACCTGCCGTGCGGACTGATCGCCGACCTGACCCTGGACCGGATCCGCGGGCGACCCGCCAAGTACGGCGGCGTAGTGCCGAGCCTGCAGGATGTCCTCTCGATGTTGACTCGACGTCGGCCCGGCTATGTGGTGTGCGTGGAGGTCAAGGGGATGCGGTCGTGGGAACGGTTGCGAAAGGCCCTGGCTCCTTGGCGGGACGGCCTGCATCTGGAGATCCAATCCTTCGACCTGGATTTTCTGCGCGAGATCGCCGTGGATGCCGACGGCCATCGGCTGGGGGTTATCACGCAGGCGCCGGAGAGCATACCGACTTCGCTACTGGACGAGTTGGGAGCGGTGGGGCTGTCGGTGCGGCAGGACCTGATCACGCTGGAGCTGGCGAGTACGTTGCACACAGCCGGACGGCGTTTGTATGCATGGACGGTAAACGATCCTGAGAGAGCACAGGAGCTGGCGACGCTGGGGGTGGATGCGCTTATTTCCGATGTGCCGGACTCCCTGATCCCCTTGGCATAATCTTATGTGTCTATCAGGACACGCACACCGTGTCCTCCAAGCCCGATTCGGACGCCAGGAGTTGTGTACTTGTCATGCCCCACTGTCATAACCTCCCTTATTTTACACGTGTAAACATGTCGCCACCTCATCCAACGGATGGTCTGTCGTTTGATGGGGTATCCATCAGGAGATGATCGAACCTCAGCGGAAAGGCACGACATGAGCAGGCAATTATTGATGATCACCATCATCTTCGTCATCGGATGCGGCAGTGCGTTCGCCGACAAAACCAAGACGACGGTCGAAAACGTTTTAGGGGGCTACATCAAGGCACTCGGCGGTCGCACCGCCCTCGAAACCCTCTCGATACGCATCTGCGAAGGCCGCTTCATCGACGACCGCCCTTACCGCGGCCCCGTCTCCGACACTCCCTGCCTGGTCCGGGCCAAAGCCGGCCGAGCCTGCGAAGTCGTCATGAACGGAAACGCGCGGGTCGAAGGATCGAGCATCACCGGCGAACGCCACAAACTATCCTGGCTACTCGACCCCCAGGGACCGCTGACCCTTACGTCCGACTTCCCGAACCTGCGCTACGAAGGCAACGTTCTCGTCGATGGCAAATCCGCCCACAAACTGGTTTCGGACCGCGACCCCGACCATTACGCCCTGTACTTCGACGTAGCATCGGGCCTGCTTGTCCGCATCGGTCACTACTTGACGATTGGAGATTACCACGAAGTGGACGGCGTGATGGTCCCCCACCGCATCACCAACTCACGCAAAGGCGGCTCGAACACCTGGATGTTCGAGCGCATACATCACGAATGAGCGGGGTTACTTGCCGTACCCGTCCCGGTACCGCATGATCCGCGCCGGGTTTCCGGCCACGATCGCGCCCGGGGGCACGTCCTTGGTGACGACCGAGCCGGCTCCCACAACAGCGTCCTTGCCGATGGTCACGGGTAACAGGGTCGCGTTGGAGCCGATCGACGCGCCGTCCTCGATGGTGGTGCTGCGCCACTGGTCGCCATCGACGTGGGGCGGCACGGAGTCCTTGATGAACATGATGCGGCGGTCCAGCAAAACATCTCTGCCTACGTTCACCATCTCACAGATGAAGGTGTGGCTCTGTACACTGGTCCGGTCGCCGATCTTCACACCGGCCTGGATCTCCACGAAGGTGCCGATCATGCAGTCTCGGCCCACTTCGCACTCGTACATGTTGACGAAGTTCCAGATCTTGGTGCCCTCGCCGATCTTGCAATCGCGGATCACCTGCTTGTCGTTGACCGGGTAGTCCATCTCGTCTCCTGGGGTAGGGGGTTCTGCGGACCCGGACAATCTAGCTCATGACAGCCGCCCCGTCAGCTTGTAGATTCGATCCGTCCACAACGACTCGACCTTGTCAGGGAGCGGCCATGAGCGGCACGATCATCGTTACCGGCGGCGCGGGATTCATCGGCGCCAATATTGTCCAGGAATTGAACGCGCGGGGCGCCGACGACGTGATCGTCGTCGACCAGCTGCGCAACGCCGAGAAATGGCGCAACCTGGTCGGGCTGCGCTTCGAGGACTTCATCGACAAGGATGACTTTCGCGACGCGATCCTGACCGATGACCTGCCCTGGCACCTGGATGCCGTCGTCCACATGGGAGCCTGCAGCGCCACCACCGAGACCGACGCCGACTACCTGGCCGACAACAACTACCGCTACACTCGCGACCTTTGCGAATGGTGCCTCAAGTACGGGGTCCGCTTCGTCTACGCGTCGAGCGCCGCCACCTACGGAGACGGCGCCCTGGGCTACCTCGACGACGACGCGGCCACCCCCCTGCTCGAACCGCTGAACATGTATGGCTTCAGCAAACACATGTTCGACCTGTGGGCGCTGCGCCACGGCTTCATGAACCAGATCGTCGGACTGAAGTACTTCAACGTCTACGGACCGCGCGAAGACCACAAGGACGACATGCGCTCGGTGGTTCACAAGGCTCACGGCCAGATCCGCGAGACCGGCAAGGTGGGCCTGTTCAAGTCCTATCGGGACGACTACCCCGACGGCGGCCAGGTCCGCGACTTCGTCTACGTGAAGGACGCCGTGGACGTCACGCTGCATTTCCTGGAGCACCGCGACACCGGCGGCCTCTACAACTGCGGCACCGGCGAAGCCCGCACCTGGAACGATCTGGCCAACGCAACCTTCGCGGCCATGGGCCGGGACCCGAACATCGACTACATCGAGATGCCCGACCACCTGCGCGAGAAGTACCAGTACCACACACAGGCCGACCAGACGAAGCTGCGCGCCGCCGGTTACGACAAGCCGTTCACCTCCCTGGAGGACGGTGTTGCGGACTACGTGCGCACATGGTTGGCGGACCGATCGTGAGCGGCGACATCCCCTCCATCGGCTGGAGCGATTTTGCGCGGGGACGTTACGTCCCCGGCGCCTCCCACAGTCATTTCCTGGGTTCTGAAGACGAGTTGATCGCGCTGGTGGGCGCTCATTGGGCCGACCGTAGTCCCGGCGCCGGCCGCGACTCCCTCGATGAGGTCGTGTTGGTCCCCGTGCCGCCCGAACGTTTCGTCAGCGCAACGGTCAAGGTCGATGAGGATACACCCCTCACGGCAACATTCACCCGCCGTCAACCTCACGAGCACGGCTATGTGGAGATCCGCGCCACGGGCGAACGCGAGCCGGCCCGCCATGCGGCGGTCGTCCTCTACGCGGCCGCCACGCTCCTCGAGAACGGGGGCGCCCGCAGCACCGACCGCGACTGGGAAATCGTCTGCGTCATCGCCTCACCCGTCCCCGACGAGCCCATGGACCCGCTGACCATGGCGCGCAACATGCTCTCCAAGCCGGGCGGCACACCCTGCGACTATACGGCCGAACAGTTTGCCGAGGCCGTGTGGTACTGGAGCGGCCGAGCCAGGATTCACCTCACCGATCTCGACTGATCCTGAACGAAAAAGGGCCGCGCCATCAGGCGCGGCCCCCAGTCCGGTCAGGATCGTAAAACCCTACCGATACAGTTTCTTCACGTCTCCGATCGTCATCTCTTCGTTCGGAACCGAGCAGTCGACAAGGCTCAGGCCGTCAACGTGGGGATTGAGCTTCCAGAAATCATAGTTCCACACGTAGATGCCGGTAGCACAGAAATAGCAGTCGCCCACCTGAACGGTGGTGTCATCGTACCAGTAGTCGTCCATCAGCAGGAACTCACCGGTTGTGTCGTAGGACTCGACTTCCCACATGCCGTAAGTCAGAAGCTCGGTCACCATCATGCCGTCCATAACCTGAATCCATACGCTCTCGTAGGGCTCGGGATTGGCGTTCAATTCGGCGATCGTCACGCACAAGGGCAGGAGACAGTCGGTCCAGCCGGTGACGGTTACATAGCCGGCGGCATCGGACAGGACGTTGAGTTCGGTGAGCTCGTGATACTCCTCGTAAAGAGCGCCCACGCTGACGATGTCACCGATGGCCACGACATTGACGCCGTTGTCATAGACCCACACACCGGAGTACAGAGCAGTAGGGATCTCGCCCATGAAGAAGCCGTTGTAGGAGACTTCCGTGACCACGGCGCCGACCACTTCAACATGAGCGCCGACCGTGTAGACTTCGGTTTGCAGATCGATAATGGTGCCGGCTTGGGTAACCGAGGCGAGGAGTACGAGCATGAGAACGATAGACATGCGTTTCATGGGACCACCTTTTCATTGAAATCGGGATGCACATGTGGCCGCAAATGCGGGGGATCGTTTAGCAGAATATCACAAAACGTGACCAGGGTGATAATATATTGTCATAATCACTAGTGGTCTTGTATGAGTTAAGGGCCACACATCAACGGTGCGGCCCTCACTTCAAATCACTCTGGCTTTCAAGGACCTCAACGGTACAGCGATTTCACCTGCCCGAATGTCATGTCCTCGTTGCCGACCGAGCAGTCGACCAGGCAGATATTCTCAAAGAAAGGCTCCAGCTTGTAGATGCCGAAGTTGTACATGAGGACGCCGACCGCGCAGAGGTAGCAGTCCCCCACGGTCACCGTCAACTCATCGTACCAGTAGTCGTCCATGACCAGGAACTGGCCGGGGGCGTCGGCGGATTCCACTTCCCACTCGCCGTAGGTCAGGATCTGGGTCACCATCATACCGCTGGTGATCTGGATGAAGCCGCATTCCCAGGGTTCGGGGTCGGCATTCAAGGCCGCGATGCTCATGCCGACAGCCACCAGGGAGCCCAGGTGGATGCTGTCGAAGGTCAGATAGCCGGTGAGATCGGCGCTGACATCGATTTCTGTCAGGTCGAAGTACTCCTTATACAGACCCTTCACATCGACCAGATCGCCGACGGCCACACCGGGAGCCACGCCCGTATAGACCCAAACACCTGTGTACGGACCATTCACCTGCTCATTGATGAAGACGCCGTTGTAGCGAACTCCCGTAACGACGGCGTCCTCGACGGTGACTTCGTCGTTCAAGGCATAAGTGCCCCCAAACTGAAGGTCATAGATAGCGCCGGCGAAAGCCGAGCTGGTGCAGAGCAAGACCAGTGCAATGACAAGTTTCCTCATGATGCTTTTCCCTCCCTAGGCAGATGGTCGGTTGAGATCAGACTGGGATCGTCTCGATCGGTCATAATGCCTACCATATCACAAGGGTATCCATCACATCAAATGAAATGGCTATATTTACGCATGTCACACAAAAAAGGACCGCCCACATCAGCGGACGGTCCGGATTCGATAACTGAACAGGATCAGCGGTATATGGCCTTCATCTCACCAAAGGACACATTCTCATTGGCGATCGTACAGTCGGTCAGCGCCACCGACAGCACCTTGAAGACGTAGGCTCCATCGTGCCACGTATAGAGACCAAAGGCGTTGTTATAGCAATCGCCCAGATCGACGGTGGCGAAGTCGAAGAAGTAGTCGTCGAAAATCACGTCGAGCGAGGTCTCCACCGACGTGGATCGCCACTGACCGCGGGACAGGATCTCATGAACGATCATGCCGTCGGTGATCGTGATCAGGGCGCTCTCCCAGGCTTCGGGATCGGCCATGATTTCGGTCGTGGTGAGTTGGATATCCGGTACCGCACCGATGCCGGTCACGATGGCGCCGGCGTCGACGGGCCAGCGCAGGTTGATCTCGGAACGTCCGAAGACGTCTCGGTAGTGGCCCTTCAAGGTCACCCTGTCGCCCATATCCACCGAAGGCGTCGTGCCCTGGTAGACCCAGATGGACGTGTAAGGCCCGGCCGGCAGCTCGGTCACACAAAAGCTGTTGCTCTGCACGGCGGTTACGACTACGTCCTCGATCTCGACGACGTCACCTATACGCAGGAGCCCCGTGCGGATATCGTATATGGTGCCAGCCATGGCGGAAACCGCCATCACGGCCAGCAGACCGACTATCATAAAGAGTTTCATTGATCCTTTTCCCGTCCTTCGAGGGAGGCGGGTAAACCCTCAAGTAATTTGTGAGAGGCGACCACAATGGAATCGGCCGTCACCCAGTTCAGCTTTAGTAATTATAATACATCTTAAGCGTAAAAAGTCACATAACTTGCACATTTAATTAGTATTTTCGTGAAGTTATCGAAAAATGCTCCCTCTACACGCATAACTGAAAACAGAAAACCGGCCCAAGGCAAGCCTAGGGCCGGTCGCGGATCTCATTAATCGGCAAGGACTAGCGCGAGTAGAACTCGATCACCAGCGGCACCTCGCAGATGACGGGTACCTCTTCGCGCGGAGGATCGTACATGTACTTCACCGACATGGCCTTCTTGTCGCGCTCCAGATAGGGAGGCGGGGCCTGGGCGGTGTCCAGGGCAATGTGTAAACAGTCCATGTTCCGGCTTTTCTCGCGAACCGACACGACCTGGTCGGGCCGTACCCGGTACGAGGCGATATCCACCTTTTTGCCGTCGACCAGGATATGGCCGTGGCCCACGTACTGACGCGCTGCGAAGATGCTGCGGGCCAGGCCGCCACGCAGCACGACCGCGTCGAGACGGGCTTCCATCAGCTGCACCAGCGAATTGACCATGTCGCCCATGCGCGAAGCCTTGGCGTAGTAGTTGCGCATCTGGCGCTCATGAATGTTGTACTGGGTCCGCAGCTTCTGCTTCTCGAGCAACTGGGTCTTGTACGGGGACATCTTGCGGCGACGCAGCTGCTGCATCCGACCGTGCTGTCCCGGCGGGTACGGCTTGCGGTCGAGGTAACGCTCCGACTTGGGCGTCAGCGGGATGCCGAGCGCGCGCGCCTTCTTGATCTTGGGTCCGTTGTACTTCATGACATGCCTCCACGGCGTATGTAATGGCAACCGGTCGTCGTACGGATTGGCTTGGATTGACGACTGATCACATACCGGGCCGGCGGGCGTGAGGCCGGTTTATCGCCGCTTCTGGCGGCACCGCGCACACGCATCCAGCACCTGGGTCCGATTCGGCCCGGAATCAGCAAGAATAGAGGTGTTGAGACGGAATGTCAAGGCGGGCGGTTCTGGGTGTGGAGGCGTACTTCCGGGGGCCGTGGACCGGTCGCTTCAGGCGACCGACCCACTCGGACTCCGGGCTCTTCCGCCTTCGAGGGCGGAAGAGCCCTCCATACGCCCCCGGAAGTACGCCTCCACACCCAGAACCGGCAGCTTGGCATTCCGCCCGACAGCCACACTTACAGCCGTGTGCGGAAGTCGGGGGGCATTTCATTGTCTGGAATTCGGTCAGCAAGGATCACGAGGGAGGCCTTGAGGAGAGGCACACCCTCTTGCGGGGGTGTCCGAAGGGCCCTGAAGCCAGGAGGGCGAAAGGGCCCGAAGGCCAAGCGAGTCGGTCACAGGAAGTGACCGACAAGCGCCCCCCGCAAGAGGGTGTGCCTCTCCTCAAGGCCTCTCTCGTGACCGAGCCTGAAAAATTCAGTCGAAGTCGCGACGCGGCCCCCGGAAGATCGGCATCCGAGCCATCCCCCGCAGGGCTTCAATGTCCTTCAGGATAACCCGCCGCCCCTGGACATCGATCAGGTCGGTGTCCTGGAACTGTCGCAGGATCCGCGACAACGACGGTTGATTCATGTTGAGCATGGTCGCCAGATCGCGCTTTCTCGTCGGCAGGTCGACATGAGCGCCGGTGACGTACTCGGCATAGGGGCTGCGCTCCTGGAGACCCACCAGGTAGCGGGCCAGGCGCGAGGCGCCGTCGCACAGGGTGAGTTCGTCGATCTTCTCGATGAGCTTGGAAATCCAGGCGGCCATGACCTGCATCATGTACATCTGCAGTTTGGGGTGGGTCTGCATGATTTTCAGGAAGGGCTCACGCGGAAAACGCAGCAGGCACGTGTCCTTGAGAGCGATGGTGGAGACAGGGTGTCCCTCCAGGAAAAGCGCGCCCTCGCCGAACATGGCTTGCGGCTCGGCCAGGTGAACGATGTGTTCACGATAGCCGGGGCCCGAGCGGACCAGCTTGCACTGCCCTTCGACAACCATGTAGAGACCCTGCGGCACGTCGCCCTCCGCGACGGCTGTCTCACCGGCCGGAACCTCGACGATCTCGGCGGTCGCCAGCATGGCTTCGCAGATTTCCGGCCCCATGCGCTGCCCGAACGGGCTGCCCAGCATGAACTCCATATGCTCTTTGCGTACAGTGGATCCCATTGATGTACC
>DAOVZQ010000461.1 GCA_030635025.1 bacterium | reverse complement strand
TGCGCGAGCGCACCGCCATGTAGACCAGTACTCCGTTGCGGGCTTCGGTGTGGTGCATGCCCAGCTTGTCGAAGATGTGGCGCGCCTGTTGGTACGGGTCGCCGCCGGCCGGTTGTTTACCGGGGACGTCTCGCTCCAGGTGGAAACGGATCTCGCCGCTGGTGCGCAACTCCGCGGCCGCGATGGCGGCCACGATTCGCTCTTGCTCCTCTTTCGAGAAGAACTTCCTGGGTACGTCGCTTCGTTTGTTAGTCATTCTACCATCCTCCGCTTGCGCCGCCGCCGCCCGAGAATCCACCGCCGCCGCTGAAACCGCCGCCTCCGCCGCCGAAGCCTCCGCCTCCTCGACGACCGCCGCCGCCCAGGGTCGAGGCTATGATCAGTGGGCCGAGCCAGCGACTGCGTCCGGCGCGGCCGCTGAAGAACGAGACCAGGATGATCAGCCAGATGATATTGCCGAGCAGTCCCCGCGATTTCTTTTTTCGGCCGGAATATTCGCGACCACCCTCGAACTGACCGGACGCCAGCGGGTCGTCGGGTGCAACGGCTTCGGCCACGCGGACCATAACCAGGGCGAAACGTTGGGCCGCCTGATCGGACGGGATCTTCTGCATTTCGCGCAGGATGCGCCCGGATGTCAGGTCGGTAAGATCACCCTCCAGACCATAGCCCACCTCGATGCGTGTTTTCCGGTCGTTGGGATAGACCGCGAAGAGCACACCGCGATCTTCGCCCTTGGTGCCGAGTCCCCACGCTTCATACATGCGATTGACGGTATCTTCGAGATTGCCGTCCAGCTCAGGCAGCACGGTCACAACGAACTGGATGCCCGTACGTTGCTCGAAGCCTTCGAGCGTGCGTGTGAAGGCGGCGGCCTCGTCCTGTGAGACGAGGCCCATCCGATCGTCGAAATGACGGTTGGGCGCCGCAGGTAGGGCCGCAAACACGGCCGTCGTCAGCAAGAGCAGGGCGATGACTAAAATGGTACGGCGCATGTCAGTCACCGAAGTTCACGGCCGGAGCCTGCTCGGCGCCGGCGGTCGCCTCGAAGTACGCGCGTTTCTCGAAGCCGAACATGCCCGCGACCATGCTGGCCGGGAATCGCCGGATGGTGGTGTTGTAGTTGCGCGCCGTGTCGTTGAACCGCCGACGCTCCACAGCGATGCGGTTTTCGGTGCCTTCGAGCTGGTTCTGCAATTCTAGGAAGTTCTGGTTGGCCTTCAGGTCGGGATAACGCTCGACCACGACCATCAGGCGGGCCAGGGCAGAGGACAAGCCTTCCTGGGCCTGACTGAACTTCTGCAACAAGGCGGGATCGTTCAGGGTTTCGGGCGTGATCTCGGCGGTCATCTGCGTCGCTTTGGCGCGGGCGTTGATCACCGCTTCGAGGGTTTCGCTCTCGTGGGAGGCGTAGCCCTTGACCGTCTCGACCAGGTTGGGGATCAGGTCGGCGCGGCGCTGGTAGGAGTTCTGGACGTTGCCCCACTGCCCCTCGACCTCTTCCTGCAGACCCACCATGGAATTGTACTTGCCGACAAGACCCATCACGGCGAAAGCGATGACCGCCAGGATCGCAACGATAATCAGGACACCCTTGGACATGGGGACCTCCTATGAAGAGTTGATGACGTTCATTCCTCGATCAGCAGACGGAAAGTGTCGCCCGGTTGAACCGTTTCCGCAACTTCCATCCCCTTGACCACCTTGCCGAATACGGTGTAGCGGCCATTAAGATGCGGTTGGGGTGACAGTCCCACGAAGAACTGGCTGCCGCCGGTATCCTTGCCCGAATGGGCGATGCCGACGGTGCCGCGCTCGTAGGGCGTCCGGCTCCACTCGCTGCGGATGGTGAATCCGGGGCCGCCCCAGCCGGTGCCGCTCGGATCGCCGCCCTGGATCACAAAGTCGGGCACGACGCGGTGGAAGTGCAGACCTTCGTAGAGTCCCTGCGAAATCAGAAGCAGGAAGGTGGCGCAGGTATTCGGCGCGGTCCGTGTGTCGAGTTCCATCACGAAGTCGCCCCGGTCGGTTTCGCAGCGAACGCGCACGGACTCGAAGGGCAGGGCCACGGCGCCTTGTCCGGGATGCCGGGCGTGGGCGGGGAGCGTGGCGCGCAGACTGGCTTCGCTGGGGATCAGGGCGGGGATGATCAGGTGACCGGCCAGAGCCGCTTCACGGGCGGCCACACGGATGAAGTCCTCCGGTGCGTCGAAGCCGGATTCCAGCACGGTGATCACGGGTGTACGCAGGGTATCGGCCATCACGTATGTGCTGTCGGCCAACCAGGCCGTCAAGGTGCCGAGTACGCTGCGCTTCACGTCCACGCCGGGCAGGCCGGGTGTAGCGGCGTAGGCCGTGAGCAGGGCTTCGAGATTGCGATTCGACCTGTAGTCGGCTAACAGATCCGCGGCATTGGCTGTAGCTTGCGGGTCGCGGGCGTTTAGTACGCGGCGCAGCGTATTCTGTACGGACTCGGTGACCAGGGCCAGAGTCGAGTCGGGATGGGATTCCTCCCGCAGGCGTTCTTCGGCCTCGACCAGAGCCGCGCAGGCGGTCATCCGCAGGGCGGGGGGCATGGCATCGTTCACGTCCTCGGCCCGGGAGACGACTTCATCGGGGGTCAGCACGTGCCGGCACAGGCCGGTCCAGACGGCTTGCTGCACGAGGGGATCGGTGTCACCCTCGATGCGTGGCCAGACCTGATCGGCTGTTAGGCCAGGGCCTCGCAGGGCAAGGCAGGCCGTCACGGCGGCGGCGCGCACCACCGGTTCCGGCGGGGCTGCATCCTCCGCGGACATGAGCTGTGCGCGGGCCGACTTGAGCAGACGAATACGCCAAACGGGCAACAGGCTCTCTCTCGCCGCGGCCGCTGCAGGCAGGGGC
>DAOVZQ010000126.1 GCA_030635025.1 bacterium | reverse complement strand
GCGGGTCCTGGTTCTTGCCGATGGACGGATCCTGTTTTTAGACACTCAGCTATCCCATGTGGTGGAGTGTGACGCCGCGGGCCGCGTTCTTCGTACTCTGGGCAGGGCCGGCGAAGGACCCGGTGAGTTGACCGGGCCGAAGGATCTGGTGTATTTCGAAGATGGCACACTCGGGCTCATCGCCGGATTCCCTGGTCGCCTCGTCTACCTGGACGCCGACGGGATTCCGGCCGGCTCGGCCACTCCGATGGTCCCTTGGGCCAATGGCGGGTTCCTGACGCTCCACCGTGCGCTGTCCTTCGGCGAGTCCATGCTGCTCGGGGGATCGATCATGACCATGAACCCGGACAACCCCGTTCAAGAGCGGACGTTTTTTCTCAGCAGCTTCGATCGCGAAGGCAAGATGATCGCAGAGTATGCGAGAGGTGATGCGAGCTTCGACATACGAAGCAACGAGCTGCACGAATCCTGGCAAGAATTTGTCTGGTCGCGCATGGCTGTGGCGGCCGACGGGAAGGTCGTCGTCGGTATCCCGCGTGACGAGTTCGAATTGTCATGGTTCAACACCGACGGAACGCCGACCCTGAAGGCGACGCTTCCGGTCAAGACCTGGAAGCGCAACTCCAGGGCCCGCGAGAGAATGCACGGCATCCTGCAGTACCAGGCCGATCATGTTCCAGGGACGAAAGCCGTCGTCGCACCGACCGAACCGACGATCACCGACTTGTCCCTGCATGAGAACGGCGATGTCTGGTGCTTGACGTCGAGATCGATGTGGGAAGCTGAGGATGACTATTTCGCGACTTACGAGGTGATCACCGCAACCGGCCATTTCAAGGAGAGGGTTCATATCATCTGTGACGGCGATGCGACAGCAGACCGGCTCATGTATGCCGGGGGCCGCTTCTACAGAATCGGCGGGTACTGGGACGCAGTCTTCAAGGTCCGGAGTGAGACGCCCGATCCGGATGTTGAGGCAATGTCGGTGACCTGCTATCGGGTCCGATCGGGAGATGAATAAGCTTCTGTACTTGCCTGACATTTTCCGATATCTCGAATGTGTTGCAAATGTGCAGCCGGGAGGTATCAACGAAACTAGGGGAGGTCCAACCTTCCCCTGTCGCATGCTGACATATGGGGGAATCGGATCGTGACGGGTTACATATTCGGTTACGGTGAGACCACCTCTTCCAGCCTTTCGATTTCGACCCGTTCTGTCATCTCTGCGATGGCCGCCATACAGGTTCTGAAATGGGCCGTCTCCGTATGCGCCTGCAGGTGGCCGGCGCTCTCCCAACGCTCGTAAAAAACGATGGCGGAGGGATCTTCGAGGCTACAGTGCATGACGTACTCTAGGCACCCCGGCTCGCGGCGTGTCGGTTCGACTAGCTTGGCCATTTCGGCGCGCAGCTTATCCAGGGTCCCGGGCTTCGCTACGGTCCTGGCGATGACGGTCAATTCGGGCATTTCAATTACCTTACGGCCGGTATGGCGGTGTCATGACGAATTGGACCATCTATTCATCGTTATCCTGAAGGGACGGCCGATATTTCATCTGCAACCCCCGCATGAAGTACCTCAAGACCTGATCCTTGAGTACCCGGTAATGTTTGTGGCCCGGCTTGCGGAAGAAAGCGCTCAACTCGTGATTGCTGAGCTGGAAACCGGCCAGACCCAGGATCTCCATCATATCCTCACTCTTCAGATTCAGGGCGATCTTCAGCTTCATGACGACGAGGTTGCTGCTCAGACGCGTCTCGGCCACGGGCTGCGGGCCTGGGCGTTTGCCCCGCTTTTCGATGATCAGGCCGTTGAGGTAGAACGCCAAATCCGTATCGCCGAGCTGCTCATAGGCGGGGTCTTCATCGCTGATCAGCCAATTCTTGATCTGGTCCTGGGTGACCGTATGATCGGCGGCGGCGAAGACGGCGACCATCTTGGAGTCGCCATAATCGAATGTGAAGCGGAGACGGCGCAGGACTTCATTGTTGGTCATCGAGTGTTCCTTTGGAGTTCACTTGGTTCGGTATGAGTTCGCCGTGACGCCCTGCCAAGATAGACTATTTCTTCCAATAACCGAACTCCGCTTCGTAGCATGTTCCGCCAAGGTCCTCGACCTGGGTTTGCAGATGGGCCTGCGCGTCCCTGATCGCCAGGTTGTAGATCGTCGGGCCGACCTCCTCGACGCAGAAGGCCAGCAGCATTGCCGCCTTCAGGTCGCCGATCTCCTCGTCCATGTGTTCGGCGAAATAGCGCTGGATGGAGCCGAGCAGGTGCTGCTCGGTTTCCTTCTTGAGCTTGATCATCAATGACCGCCTGAATCTGATTACTCGGCTTGTAAAAGAGACGCGGACTACTTCACCAGGACCATCCGCCGCATCTCACGGTGATGTGGCGTCTCAAGATATGAGAAATACACGCCGCTGGAAACCCGCAGTCCCTGATCGTTGGTTCCGTCCCATTTTACTTCATGCCGTCCCGGTTCCCGCAGTCGCCAGTTCACGAGCGTGCGGATACGATGGCCCAGGGCGTCGAGGACCGTCACGCGCACTCGAGTCTCAGAGTCGATCGTGTATGCGATGGTGGTCTGGGGATTGAAGGGGTTGGGGTAGTTCATCTCCAGTGCGACGCCCGCGGCTATCGGTGCGTCGTCGTCGATCGCCGTCACCGCACTTAGCGAGAACAGGGCGCTCGCAGCCGTGAAGGCACCCGACACCGTATCAACATCCAGCCTGAACACGGCTTCGTCGGTGGTCTCGGCTGGGACGACCCAGGGGAACAGGCCGTTTTCGACCTCAAGGCCGGACAGGGCCGCGACCTGTGTGAACGTCTGACCTCCGTCGAGAGACAGATGCAGGGACCCGTTGTTGACACGAGACACCGGCTCCCATTGGACCTGCAGAAGTTGGTCCTCAACCACTTCTTGTCCCGCCGCCGGGACCAGGAAGGCGGGCAGTGCCGAATCGTTCAGGAACGGACCGGCCTCTGCGACACGCCCCATGTTGGTCGCGGCATCGACCGCTGCGATCCGGAACATCCATGAACCGTATTGGAGCGGAAGTGTGGCGGTCACCAAGGGGGATGTGACGGTTCCATCCGGCCCCGTTCCACTCTCCACTTCGAGCAGGTACGAATAACCGGCAACACCTGAGGTTTCATCCGTCGCCGGGTCCCAGACCACCACCAACTCACCGAAATCGCCCCACAGATTGGTCGGCAGACTCACACTGGTGATGTAAATCTCCGAGGGGGCGGAGGCGTCGATCCAGAACGGCCCCAGGTGCAGGGTCTCAAGCGCCCAGTTGCCGGCGTGATCCGCCGACCGCACGTGGAACCAGATGTCGTCGGCATTGGCGAGGGGATCGCTCGTCGTGTAGGTGAACTCGGGCATCTCACTGGTCACCACGGTCGGCTCGGTGCCGGGCGTGTTGTCGAAGACGAAACCGTAATCGACCATGGCGTTACTGCAGCTGTCGGACCCGAAATCCCACCACGTGTCGATGGTAATGTCTTGAGACCAGGTCTCGATCGTGTGCGAGTTGCTGCCGAGCGTCGTGGGATTCTGAGGCGGGTCCATGTCGAGGCTGAAGGATCTGCAGGGGGTCCAGTCGCTGATATGACCGCATTCGTGGAAGGTGCGGACCCGCCAGTAGTATGTTACTTCCGATTGCAGACCCGTGGTTGACCAGCTATTAGAAGTCGTCACATACACCGGCCCCGTTTCGCAAGCCGTGCCGATTTGGACTTCGTAGTGGGCCCAATCATCCGCGTGCTGCCAGAGTAGCCCGGTTTCAGGGCTTTCACAGATGCTGCCGTCGAGAGGCACGGTCAAGGACGGCGGATCGATTGCGACAGGCCCGGTCTTGAAGGTGAAGCAGAACTGCTGCGCGCTGCTCCATGTCGTCGTCTGGGCGCAGCCGGTGTGGCCCCTGACCGCCCAGTAATAGGTCGTGTTGGGGTCGAGTTCCGATAGGGTAACCTCGGGGTATTGAAGGCCGGTAATGATGTCGCCCTCATAGCACCAGTTGGGACTGATCCGCACATCGTAGGTCACGGCCCCGGGCAGTGGCGTCCACTGCAGGGTGGCCGGTGTGTAGATGCAGTGCGAGCTGTCGGGTGGGCTGACGACCGTTGTAATCTCATTGGGGTCGGGCTCGGTGAAGAACCGGCGGTCATCGCTCCAATCCGACCAGTCCCAGACACATTCCGGACGGGCTCGCACGCGCCAATAGTACCAGTGGCCGGCGAGCAGATTCGTCACCGTGTAGTAGTTGTTCTCCGTCGAGTAGACGATCCCGGTGCCGGGACTTGTCCCGATCTGCACCTCGTAAGAGCAGTCCGGTCCCGAGTCGGACCAGAGCAGGGGCAGGTCAAAACGATCTGCACAAAGGGTCATGTCGGGAGGAGAGTAGGGGGACGGAACGGGTGGTGGGAATTGAGTATGGACAAAGCCATTGACCACATGAAAGGGCCGTGTCCAGTCGTTGGCGGAATTCGCATCGGCGGCATGCACATGAATGCCCAGGTAGCCGTCATGGCGCGGCGTTTCGCAGGGTATCGGGAATCCTATTGTCTTTTCCACGGTGCTCATGGCGCCCACCGTACCGCTGATGACGACGCTGCCGATGAGCTGGTCGCCCGCGTCGATGGTGTCGTTGAAGGATATGTAGACATCCACCGGCCAGCTCCCGCTCGCTGCGACGCTCGAATAGTTGTGCAGCAGGAACGAGAAGGTGAAATATTCTCCGAGGGTGGGGGGATTGGGCATGTCGATCGTCAAGGGCATCAGGTCGGGCGTGCCCGGGACATCGTCATTTATCCAGTTGGAGATATCGGAGAACATTATGTTGGTGATCCGTACGTCGTAGACGTCCCAGTCATCCACTCCGACCCAGAGTTCGTTGGAGCGCACCGCATAGAGGATGTCGTTCTTCACGGCGCCGCCACCGCTCTGGCCCTTGAACATGTCCCGGTCGAACCACACTTCGTTGCCAGAGGTCTCGCAGCCGTCGTAGAATCCCGACTGCCACCACATGCTCTCACCGTCGTGCGGATTATCCTCGCCCGGATAACCGTAGTGTACCCAGAGCCCATTGGTGAACCAGTCGCAAATCGAACTCGACGCGAAGCCACGCCAGCCGCTGAGAACGCCGATGGGCCAATCGAGGTCGATCACGGCGATGTCCCAGTCCCAATCCGCGTCCTCGGTCCAGCCGGCATAGGAGTGGAGTTCGGTGTTGTAGGCCCGGCCGAAGGGCTCAAGGCCTTCGTCGTAGGCCGGCACGACCCTGACCGTATGAGCCCAGTCGTCGATGGTGTTGCCGTCCGGGTCCTCGAACTTGTAGACGCAGTGGCCGGCGGTCAGAACGTGAAAGGGATCGATCATCGTACCCGAACACTCGGTGCCTATTTGATGCCCGTACTCGTTGGTGTAGGTCGAAAAGATCTTCACATGCTTGGGATAGTCCCCGACCGTAGTGTCGAGGATACTGTGGAGAGCACTGAAATCCTTCACGGCCCCCTCGTCGTCCAGGGGAACCCGCACACCCTGGCGCCCCTTGGTCATCAGTTGCATGAGATCGGAAACCCCGGCCGGAGCCTTTTGCCGGGTCACCTCGCCCGTGATCGAGTCATAGGTCAGCAGATCGCCCCGTGAGCACTCGAAGCACTCCAACTCGGCGTCCTCGGCGTCGTCGTTCTGTTGGCGTGGGGGGGGCATCTGCTGTGCGACTGCGAGGCCTGTGAGCGTGGAAATGATCAATAACAGACAGAGTACAGATGTTTTCATGTTGCGATCGAGCATGATTCCGGCCTTTCCCCAAAGTGATGGGCGTCCCGCCTTGAAAGCAGTCTATCACAATTGAGTCGCAGGGGGGCTCAAGTTGGTGGAAAAACCGGGAGTGCTTGTCTGAAGATTTATCTTCAGCACATGATTATTCGGCTACTTACAGGATAAGTATCCCTTCGGATTGAATACCTACCATAATGGTCGACATTCAAGCCAGGGCGTGGTAGACTCTTTATCTTGAGTCGGATAGCCAGGCAACCAGGGGAGGACCCACGTGGACAACCTATATAATCGCATGAATCAAAGTACTTTTCCCCTCACGGCCTTGGCCGTGTTCCTATGTCTGATCGTCTTCACATATGAGGCCCAAGCGGTCGTCTTCGGCGATGGTGATTTCATCCCGGCCCAGTGGCAAAGCCAGACGTTTCTCACACAAACATCGACCGCGGCCGCCTCGACCCTGTCACTGGTGGGTAATCCGCCGGACGCCCGCTCGCTCGTCCTGTATTCGAGCACCGGTTTTTTGCAACCTGTCGGCCGGTCCATGATCGTGGAGTTGAAGACCAGTGCCGTGGTTTCGCCGGCCTCGGTCGGCGGGATCACACAGGTGGATTACACCGAGGACCATTACTGCGAATGCTTCGGTGGCGGCGTGTTATGGGGGCCCGCCGTGGAGCAGGGTGGCGTCTACTACATCGTGCCCGGACACGCGATGCCGAACGGGATATCCAATGTATGGATGACCGAGTCACTCACAGGGCTGACGGCCGCCGACTTCGACCAGGTCGACGTCAATTCGAGTGTCTGGTCGAATCCGAACTCCCATCCCGATTTTTCGAGTGGTGGGCTGCCTGTAACGTTTGGTTACGTGCGTGCAAAGGCCTTCGTGGCCCACACCGAATCAGTTCTGGATAACTGGAGCGTGACGGTGACCGAAGGCGTAGTTGCCAACGAGAATCAGTCCTGGGGGACGTTGAAGAGCGCCTACCGCTGACCGATTTGATGCTTGGATGCTCATGAACAGGGACATTCTCCCCATCAATGCAATCCATTCGAGAACCTAAAAAAGTCTACCTTAGAACTAGGACCGGCTTCGTGCTACAATCGCCCGGTGCCGTATAGACGCGGGCGAAAGGCGCATGTATCAAAATACGTTCGCTTATGCACCCACCTGCTTCCGCCTATCAGGCACGGTCAGTCGAGAATCCAGTTGTCCATCCCCAACTAAGGAGCTCGCCGTGGAAAGACTCGCCAGAAGCCGGATCGCATTCCTAATTATCGCACTCATCATCACCGGAACAGCGTTCGCCCAGGCCGGCGACACCTACTTCCAGAAAGCCGGCGGTTTCGT
>DAOVZQ010000294.1 GCA_030635025.1 bacterium | reverse complement strand
GTAGTCGACGATCACGCCCAGGAAGTAACGTCCCGGCGTGGTCGTCAGCGGGATGGTCGGTGGCGGCGACACGTCCACGAACTGGCCGCCCATGGCCGGTATGTTGAGCGGCACAAGGATGTCCGCGAGCCACACGTCGCCTGTGGATATGTAAGAATCGGCGGAGAGGTAGATACCGCAATTAACACCGGCGCTCAACCCATAATCCGCATAGCAGGCCATGACAAAGGACAACGCACTCAACTGCTCCCCCGGCACGAGACTCAGGCCCTCCGCCTGGACGAACATGGGCGTGAGATCCGGCATGGTCGGCATGTGCAGGGCACGGATGTAGTCGATGTCCGCGAACTTACCCGGAGTGATCCGAACATCGTTGGTATGATCGGTTTCATTGCCTCCCTGAAGCGTGCCGTAGACCGCGTTGTCCTTGACGGCGCCACAGCCGCTGCTCCCACCCCACGAAGGCTGGTACCAGTCGACGATATTGACGCCGGGGTCCGTCGAGCAGCCCTCGAAGCTGCCGGCGTTCGCGTACATATGTTCGCCGTCATAGGGCCCCATCCCGGGGTAGCTCCTGTGGATCCAGCCCGCGTCCCAGAACCAGTCGCAGTCGGTGTTGTAACCATAGCCGCGCCAGCCGGCCAGCACGCCGATGGGCCGGTCCAGTTCGATGATGCCCATATCGTGTTTGAAATCCTCGTCGATGTACCACCCCTCCCAGGAATACAGGTTGACCATATGGGCCTCGCCCCACGGGCCCGACTCGTTCTCGTAACCGGGTATGACCGTGACGTCGACAGCCCATCCCGGATGCTCGGGCACATGGGAATAGATGCAATGGCCGGCGGTGATCACGTGCATGGGGTCGATCAGGGTTCCGGAGCAACCGCCGCCTCCCTCGGACCACTGCATCTTGAGTTTCACATGCCTGGGATAGGTGCCGATGGTGGGGTCGGGAATCAGGCTCCAACCGCTGAAGTCCTTGTCGCCGGGCGCGACCTCCGGCCTCGTGAACACACCATCTCCCCCGGGACGAACCGCATACTCGAGAAACTCGCGCGCGCTGACGCTCTCGCGGTAGGTGACCTCGCCGGTGCGCACGTTGTATTTCACGACACGCCCCAGGGCACCCGCGGGGATAGTCGGGTCGGTGAGACCGGGCATGATATTGCTGTAGCTGATGTCGCCTTCGGCGGTCTGCTTGAGGGGCTCGAAGACGGGCGGGTCGGTGTGGGCCGCAGTAGCGAGCCCTGCGTTGAGACAGAGCACGATAAATACAATGCGTAAAGACAGCCGCTGGCTCATGACATCCCTCCCCCTCGAGACAGATGATCATAGCATATCACAATGGGCCGTGTTTGATAGGGAGAGTAACAAGCCACCCGCAATCCAGCGACCAAGTAGAGAGCTTAGACATCACATCCCATCAAAACCATTACACCACGTGGTGAAAAAACTGGGGTCAGACATCAAAAGCCCGGTCCGGCCATCCCGCCGAACCGGGTTCCCGCAAGGATCATGACTATCGACTAGCCACATCCCGTCCCGTGGTAAACATGAAATGATCCCCCCGATGATCCGGGGCCACCATCTTCACCTGCGGCGCCTCGTCACGCGCCGCCGCGATAAACGCGTCGTAGCGGTACTCGCTATCCATGGCATGAGCCGGCAGGAACACGCGCGGCTGCAGCGTCTCGAACGTGTAGTGGACGCCGAGCCGCACGGCTTCGAGGTCGCCGAAATTACACCCGGAAATGGGCATCACCGCCAGATCGGGCCGCGGCGCCGTCTCGGCCAGCCAGTCGATCTCGGCGCAGTAAGTGCCGGAGAAATCGCGCTGCCGGTTGGCGTGGTCGCCCGGATGGAAGATCACCGCGCCATCCACCTCCACCAGGAACCCGAGCCCGCTGTCGTTGGAGTCGATGGTGCGGATGACCATGCCGTCGATCTCGTGCACTTCGCGCGGCGGCAGCAGTTCGTAGGCCACCTCAGTCTCGGCCGGACACCCCATGAGGTAGCGAATGTTGGGCACCGTCGCGGCCCACTCGAAGATCTGCGGATCGAAGTGGTCGCGATGCTCGTGCGACACGAACACCGTCACGTTCTGGTCGGCGATCTCGGCGGGATTGATGTAACCGTTGCACAGGGCCGGCGCATCGGGCTGACGATTGGGTGCAAAGTAATCGAAGATCAGCAGGTGATTGCGGGTCTGGAACGCGTACCCGCTGTGACCCAGGTACCAGTACTTGACGTCACCGAGTGCCAGTGCGGTTTCAGGCGCCGCGTCGTCGGAGGCGTGCCCGGCACAGGTCGCCAGACAGGCGGCCTCGGCGGGACAGGCGGGCGCAGGGTCGTCCTGGCGCGCACCGCTGCCGGACAAGGACGCGACGACTGCCGAGTTTCCGTAGCGCGTCGCCAACTCCAGCGCCGACTCACCGGCTGCGTTACGAGCGTTCAGGTTGGGACTGACCGCGGCCAGTCGATCCACCACGTCGCCGTAGCCGTTCATGGCGGCTATGTGCAGAGGCGTGCAGCCCGTGCGAGCTTCCCGCGAATCGGAACGGGCGCCGGCTTCGAGCAACCGTGCCACGACCTGGGAATGACCATTCAGAACAGCGCGCGTCAAGGGCGTCACGCCGAAGTCGTTGCCCCGGTCGGTGTCGGCGCCGCGCTCCAACAATCGGCTCACCAGTTCCAGATGCCCCCCACTTGCGGCGGCCCACAGGGCGGAGCGTCCGAAGTCGTCGACCCTGTCGACATCGATCCCATGGTCGATCAGGCAGACAGCGGCCTCGGTCCGACCCCGCCAAACCGCATTGGTCATAGCGTTGTTCCCCCGGTTGTCGATCGCATTGATGTCGGCCCCCGATGCGAGCAACCGCTCGATCATGGGGATCTGGTCACCGGACGCCGCCCAGTGCAGGACGGTCTGGCCTTCGGCCGTGCGACTGTCCGGATCAACACCGGCCGCCAACGCGCGATCGAAGAGTTCGGTCAGGCCGGTCCTGACCGCATAATGCAGCATGGTCATTTCGTTGCTCGTAACCAGGTCGAGCCGAGCGCCGGCGGCGATCAGCTCGTGACAGATGACGCTGTCGCCGGCCGCAGCGGCGAAGGTCATCGACCAGGAGCCGTTGTTGTCCTGATAGTCCAGGTCGGCGCCGAGGGAGATCAGATAGGTGACCATGGGACCCTGGCGGCGGATGGCGGCTACGTGCAGCGGGGTGCTGTTGTCGCTGTCGTAGCCATCTACAACAGCGCCCTTGTCAATCAGCAGGCGCGCGATCTCCACGTTGCCGGTGGCTGCGACGACGTGCAGGGGCAGGTCGCGAGTCGGGTTATTGTCCGGTTCACTGGCGAGTTGGGGGTTGGCGTCCAGGAGCGTTGTGACCTGGGCGAGATCTCCGGCCTCGATAGCGCGGTGGATGTCGCCGGCGAAGGCGGATGTCGCGAAGGCGAGCATCAGGACAAGCGTCATCAGCAGTTTCATGGGTTGTCCTCCGGGCTTTGGTACGTGTGTTCGATCCGACGCGCGGTTGCCTGGGTGGGGATGGGCGGGGCGCGTTTTTTTGTGTGGGGTGGGATTGATACGGAGTTTTCGTGTGGGGGTTGCAGCGGAATGACCGAATGATCATCCATGTGCCTTCTATTTATTCGTCCGCCCTGATATTCAAGGACTCAGTCGGTCCCCGCTCCCGCCATCAGATCAAGATCCGCCCCACTCCCCTCGGGTGGAACGCACAGCGGAATTCATTCTGAGAAGGTGTTGAGAGTGGATCTCATTTTGGCGCGATCGCCTAACTGCTTATTCGACAGGCCGGACGAATTAATAGTAAGGACAGGACTACATCACCGCTATTGGCGCGAAGCAGCTTAGGCCCCTCGATTGAGATCATCAGGTGTTGGTGGGTTGGTCTGTCCGATAGTGTCGAAGGGCAAGGGGCCGCCAGGACTCTCGGTCATTCAGTCGGCATGATCGATGCCTTCATTCCCGATTATCCCTGCGCCCAACAAACCGCCGAGCTCTCACTGGCCCACGATCCACTCGGATGGATTTAATGGTAGGGACAGGGGGGCAAGCCACAGAGATCAATATCGCGAGCATCACCGGTTCGGCGAATCCGTGTCTGGCGAACATATTAATTCGACCACTTGAATTTCATCCCTTGTCAGGCCAAAGAGCTCGTAAACAAGATGATTGATTCGTACGTCCGTGGCGGCAATCTCAGCGTCTAAATACCGTATAGTGTCCGGATTCTTCTCCACCGCTTTCCGTTCATGAAGACTGAGCATACTCTCAATATGGGTGACGACCCGGCTACGACTATCCCTGCTAATGCGATGTGGGAATGGGAATTCCCGCAGATTCTTGATCACGATCTTTGG
>DAOVZQ010000071.1 GCA_030635025.1 bacterium | reverse complement strand
GGCGGGGTGGTTGGGGACTGAACAGAATGCTGGCCACTGTTGATTGCGGTACATCATGTGAAGTCCGGCTGACCATTCGTCGGTACCTGGATGGTGCCGGATCTTCCATCGAGCATCCGGGAGATCTTGCTGCATTTCTGGATCAACAAGCACATGCCAAAAAACTACTAAGTCATCCGAGTATGGCGATATACGTGAACCTGACGACTTCAGGCTCAGATTGTCGTGCTCAGCTGTCCGATACTTAAAAGAGTGTCCGTCCCAATCTTCCGGAATTGAGACAATGGACGTGCGATAACCCGGGCCAATATCGGAAAGTACGATCAGCGGTTCTTGATCCTCTGCTCTGAAATAGTATTCGCAGGGGCACTCATGCTGTATCTCCCGCTCATCCCATACCATCAGATATGGAGCGCTTGGATCCGATGAAAAAGGATAGAACCTGATCGCCGGACCGTTGGTACCCCGATAGATATAATCGATTTTGCTGGAAGGTGTACTGCGACCCGACAGATTGCGCGCGGAAAGGGAAAGGACATAGGGTGAGTGACGACTGCGTTTGTTTTTCTGGTCCCAGGTTATAGAACTCGTCTCGATATCGAAGATGAACGGCTCAGCGCTACCGTTTACCTTGAAACTAACCGAAGTGGGATCAAGGGCCGGCGCTGATTCCGGCGCACGGGAATCCGATACGAATTGCCAGGTGATCGATTGACCTCTCCATGCCGTAGTATCAGAAACCAACTCCCAAAATGGATTCCCACCCTCGAAGTATTCGAGCAGTCCAAGGAAGTAAGCCTCCGCCTCCAACCGCTGCTTCTGCGCCCCCGACAACTTCCTCTCCACCCCGGGATTCGAAAGCATCGAAGGCTCCCCGAGCACCGCCGGCACCGTCGCATTCCGCAGCACACTGAAATTCCCCGCCATGATCTTCGCCGGACTGATCTCCAGATTCCGCACCAGATGCTTGTGGATCGACCGCGCCAGGTCCAGATCCGCACCCTCGCGACCCACAGGGTAGTAGGTCTGGGTCTCGTTCATGTCGCGGTCGAGTTGGGCGTTGCTGTTGTGGTGCAGGGAGACGAAGACGTCCGGCGCCAGGGTGTCGCACAGGGCCGAGCGGGCCGCCAGATCAACTGTCAGGGAGGAATCGGCCGGGGAGAGGAAATCCGTATCGGCCGTGCGGGTCATGTGGACCTCGGCGCCGGCGGCCTCAAGCAGGCCCCGTAGCCAGAGGGCCACGCCCAGGTTCACGTCGGCCTCGGCCAGACCGTCCAGGCCGACCACGCCGCGGAAAAAGCCGCCATGGCCGGGGTCGAGCAGGATCCGGCGGCCCTCGAGGGGCGTCAGATCGCGGTCGCCGAACGACTCCTGGAGCTGATGGTAGCCGATATTGTCCGGGACGGGCTCGCGCCGGCCGGCGCACCCCGCCAGCAAGGCCAGCAGCAGGGCGACGGCGAGGGGGGCTACGAGGGGCGGCGGCATCCGTTTCATGGTCTCTCCTCCGTGGTTACGGCGCTGAACGTACAGGGACGTAAACACCTTGTCCAGTCTGGCTTAAACGGTACTCGGCCTATTCAGGCGACGGCTGGACACGGGGGCGCTCGTCTGGTACCTTAGTCGGCCACCGGCCGGGGCTCAGCCGCGGCCGTCTCGACGTATGAATCTCCGGTATGGCCCGGAATCGGCCCGGAAGGATCCTAGGCTAGATGAGCGACTCCGTCATGCGGCACCTGCCTCCGGTGGGACAGCTGCTCGAACATCCAGATATCGCCCCGTTGCTGACCGATGCGGCCCGTCCCTGGGTGACGCGCGTGGTACAGCGGCTGGTGGATGCCGAGCGCAAGCGTCTGCGCAAGGTGAAGGACGACGGAACCGTCACGCGGGATGATCTGATCCATGGGATCGTAGCCAGAATCCTGACCCGGCATGAGCAGTTGCTCCGGCCGACCCTGAAGCGGGTCGTCAACGCCACCGGCGTGCTCGTTCATACCAATCTGGGACGTTCGCTCTATCCCGAGCAGGCCGTCGAGTGGTTGAGCGAGGCCGCGCGGCACAACGTCGACCTGGAAATGGATCTCGAAACCAATCGCCGGGGCCATCGAGGCCGCAAGGTGGAGGAGAAGCTGGCTCTGTTGACCGGCGCCGAGGACGCGCTGATCGTCAACAACAACGCGTCGGCCTTCTGGCTGGCCGTGCGGGCGACGGCGGGGACCGGACGCGTGATCCTGTCGCGCGGCGAAGTGGTCGCCATCGGCGGCAGCTTCCGCATGAACGACATCCTCGACGAGACCGGCTGTGAACTGGTCGAGGTGGGCACCACCAATCGCACCTCGGTCGAGGACTACCGCAAGGCTCTGACGCCGGGCGCCGTGGTCCTGAAGGTCCATCGCAGCAACTTCGCCGTGAAGGGCTTCGCCGAAGAGGCGAGCCTGGGCGATCTGGCCGACCTGTGCCGCGAAACCGGCCACACCCTGATCTACGATGCAGGCAGCGGCCAACTGGTTGACCTGCATCCCTTCGGTCTGGACGAGCATCACACCCTGGCCGACGACGTGGCCACAGGCGCCGACCTGCTCACCTGCAGCGGCGACAAATTGTTCGGCGGCGGACAAGCGGGCATGGCCCTTGGACGCCGCGACCTGGTGGATGCCATGCGGTCCCATCCCATGCGGCGCGTCCTGCGTGTGGACAAGACGACCCTGGCGGCCGTCGACGGCGTGCTGACCCACTATCTGGCCGGCGACCACCTCGACGCGGTGCCGACCCTGCATCTGGCCGCGCGCACGGTTGACGAATTGCAGGCCCTGGCGGAGCGGGTACTGGACGCCGTGTCCAGCGACGCTCCGTCCGGTTGGACCGCGGAGGTTGTGACGGGCGTTGCCCAGGTCGGCGGCGGCTGTTCCGCCGAGGCCGAGCTGCCCACACGCATGCTCCAGTGGCGAGGTCCCCACGCGGATCTCGAACGCTGTCACCTTTTGCTGCGTCGCGGTGATCCCGCTGTTTTGGCGCGTATCGGCCAGTCCGGATTGGCCTTCGATATGCGCTCCGTGCCGGAGCGGGATCTGGATATCCTGTCGGCTGCGTTGTGCACCGCCTGGCTCGAGATGAAGGAGGGGATATGAGCGCCGATACGGCCCGAGGCCCCGGTGGACTCGTCCTGCACGAAGCGGGGCTGGATCCGTCACGACTCGACTTGTCGGGCGGCCCCTCCGAGTGGACGCATCTGCCCGCCATGGGACTGCGTGATTTCGTGGTCGAACATCTGCAGGGCGACGACCCGGCGCGGGTGTGTCTCTTCCTGGACGCCCCCCGGCGTACGACCACGCGCGCTGCGGCGGCCCTGGCCTGCGCCCGCAGTCTTCTCGACGAGGGCCGGAGTGTCGTGGTCGTGGATGGCGACGATCAGCGGCCGGATCTGAGCGCCTGGGCGCAGCGAACCGACATTGAAGGATGGGTGGACGTAGTCCGGTACGGCGTATCCCTGGACGCAGCCAGTGTGACCTTGCCCTGGGGAGAGGGAGAGGGGCGCGTGATGGGCGTCGGCTCCTATCATCCCGTGCGTGCCGAGAAGGACGAAGCCGCCACGCTTGTGCGGACGCTTCTCGAGCAATTCGATACGGTGCTCGTCTGCGGATCGACGGGAGATCGCGGGGCGTACTGGAGCGATTTGGACGCTCTGCGCATCATGTGCTGGGATCGCGCCGCGGCGAGCCCCGACGAGATCGCGGCGTTGGTCCGGGATACGGCGGTTCTGGGAGAGAGCATCAATGCGACCATCGCATTCGGCGTTGCGGCGACCAGCCTTGTCGATGATCCCGAGAGCGAAACTCCGGTTGATCGTGATGACGCACCGCGCCGATCCTCGCCGATCTTCCGCCGGCTGGCCATCTCGCTGACGGTGCTGATCGTGGTGCTCGGCAGCTGGTTTTTGGGACAGATGGCTCGTCAGGATTCGACGCCGGTCGTGAGGCCCGAACAGCCGGTCACCCAACCGGTCGCGACCGAAACCGACAGCATGGGCCGGGATGACGTATCGTCGCAAACCGAGGGCGTTGTTCTGGATGACCCGAGTCCCGACACTCTGGCCGTCGCCGTTGTCGAAGTCGTCGCTGGTACGGTCGATGTGTCTTCGCCGAGCGTTATGCCCGAGCGGGACGCATTGGACGAGTCGGAGGCGGAGAGGACGCTGGACGGTGTCGACTGGGCCGAGCCGGTCCTGGATGGCGTCTACTGTCTGCACGTTTTTTCCATGGCCGACAGTGTCATGGCGCGTGAGCAACTACAATGGATGGATCGCCGGGGCGTGGCCGGGTTGGTCCGCCGCTGGCGTGATTCCGACGGCAAGGTCTGGTACCGTATATACGCGGGCAACTTCGCAACCCTGGCCGAGGCCCGCACCGCGGTGCCCGACGTCAATACACTACTGGAAACGGATTGGGCCATGCCCAAGCGAACCGAACGCATACGATGACCGGAAACGCATCCGCGTCCATGGCGGCGCGAGAGACCCGGCAACTCAGAAGGTGACGACGTGAAACTCAAGCGAGTGGACCTCCAGGGCTTCAAATCCTTCGTCGACAAGACATCACTTGTCTTCGACGATGGCATTACCTCCATTCTCGGACCCAACGGCTGCGGCAAGAGCAACATCGTGGACGCGATCCGCTGGGTGCTCGGCGAACAGTCGGCCAAGCAGCTGCGCGGCACGCGCATGGACGACATCATCTTCAAGGGATCGGCCAAGCGGAAACCCGTGGGTCTCTGCGAGGTAGCGCTGACTTTCAGCAACAACGACCGCAAGCTGCCCATCGACTTCGACGAGGTCACCGTCAAGCGCCGGATTACCCGTGACGGACTTTCCCAGTACTTCCTGAACAACGCGCCCGTCCGACTCAAGGATCTGCGCGAGCTGTTCTTCGAGAGCGGCATCAACAACACGGCCTACAGCGTTATCGAGCAGGAGAAGATCGGGAGGGTCCTGAGCGACAACACCGACGAGGTGCGCCTGCTCATCGAGGAGGGCGCGGGCATTGTCCGCTACAAGGCTCGGCGCAAGGAAGCCCTGCGCAAGCTCAAGCAGACCGAGCAGGATCTGCAGCGCCTGAACGACATCATCGAGGAGATCGCCCGGGAGGTGCGGTCGTTGAGCCGGCAGGTCGGCAAGGCCCGTCGTTACCGACGTCTCTATGGTGAGACTCGTGCGCTCGACCTGTTGCTGGCCGATCACTCCTGGCGCGACATGGAGCGTCGCGAGAAGGAGCTGCGTGACGGTCTGCAGGAACTGGCGATCCTGGCGGAAGCCGACTCCGGCGAGCTCTCGGAACTGCGCGCCAAGATAGAGGCCACCCGCCCCGCCGTCGATGAGCGCGAGGCCGAGCGCCACGGGCTTGAGGACTCGTTGCAGGCCCACGAGCAGGAACTCCAGCACGTGGAGCAGAAGGTCCTGCTTCTAGAGCACCGGATCACCGACCACAAGAAACGGTTGCAGGAGGATACCGAGTCTGTCGCCGACATCTGCTCGCGGCGTGAGAATACCAATACGGAGATGAATAAATTGAGCGAGCGTCTCGAAGAGGTGACGCGGACATCGAGTGAGCTTGCCGAATCCCTGGCCGTGGTCGAGGAGGAACTGAAGCTGATCGGGAGCCGCTACGACGCGGATCGTTCCGCCCTGGAGAAGGCGGCCCAGCTCAACATGGAGTTCATCGAGACCGACAACCGGCACAAGGCCGAGCTGCGTGAGCTGGAGATCCGCCGCGAGAACCGGCGCGAGCGCATCGCCGCCATGGAATCCGAAACCGAGCAGCATCAGGCGACGCGTCAAGAGGGGGAGGCCCGACTCGAAGACCTGTCCGCACGTCATGAAGAGTTGATGTCGTCCCGCCGGGATCTGCTCGGGAAGCTGGCGGCGGCCGAAAGGTCCCTCCAGGATACACAGGACCAGCGCAACCAGTTGCGCGACGAAGTGGCCTTGCGCGAGGCCCGTCGCGAGTCGTTGCGGTCGCGCCACGAACTGCTCAAACGCATCAAGGACAGTTTTCACGGGTACAGCGGTGCCGCTCGCGAAGTGCTGCAGAACAGCGAAGGCGACCCCGGCGTCCTGGGGACGCTTGCCGACAGCCTGAAGGTGGATGACGGTTGGACCGAGGCGTTGGAGGTCCTGCTGGGCGACATGCTCGATTCGGTCGTGGTCGAGGGGGCCGACAAGGCCCTGGATCTGATCGGAACCGTGCGGGCCGCCGAAAAAGGGCGGGCCAGTTTTCTGCTGACCGGCGCAGACGACGCCGTGGGATCGGCCGGTCCCGCCCCGTCGGGTGGACGTCCCTTGCGTGACCTGGTCGATGGTCCGGGGAGCCGCACGCGTCATCTGCGTGGCTTGCTGGATTCGGCCTGGGCTTTCGAGGATGACGACGCGGCCGTCGCCGCGGCCGCGGCCTACGACGGACCGTCGATGATAATCTGCGTGTCCCGGGGCGGTTTGCTGGTCACCAGCGACGGTCTGGTGCGGGGCGGACGCGGCAAGGGCGAGGAAGTGAGCCTGCTCGGCCGTGGCGAGAAGCTCGAAAGTCTGGAGCAGGATCTGCTCGGCCTCGGCGACGAAGTCAACGTTCTCAATGGCCGGCAGGAGGATGCCGCACAGCGTGAGGAGGCGCTCAAGCGCGAGACGATCGCGGGTCGCGAGGATCTCTCGACTCTGGACGAGCGCCTCGGCAAGGTTCATGTGGACGAGGCTGAAGTCCGATCGCGAATCGATTCGGCCGGGCAGCGTCTGTCGGCGCTTGCCAAGGACCGCAACAGCATCGACGAGTCGCTGCGCGAACTGGCTGAACGCGAAGCCGGCATGCGCGGCAGCCTGGACGAAAGCGGTCGTCAACGCAACAGCAGCCATGTGCGGGTGGAGGATCTGCGCCAGGCCGTGACCGAAAGCGAGCAGAGTCGCGACATCGCGCGGGCGACCATGTCCGAGCGACGTCTCGATCTCTCCCGTCGCCAGGGGGAGGAGCGCGAGCTGAAAACCGCCCTGACCCACCTGCAGGAGTCTGTAGCGGAGATGAACGCAGGCGAGGAGCGGCTCCGCCAGGAGATTATATCGGTGCGCGAGGAACTGGAACGCATGGAGCAGGAGATCGTCTCGCGTCGCGAGCAGCTGAGTTCCGGTATCGGCGAACGCGATCGACGCAGGCTGCTGGTGCAGGCCAGCACGGAGGCCATCTCCGGCCTTCATCAGGAGACCGCGGTCTGGCACGATCGGGTCAAGGAGATCGAGGATCAGCGCAACACCTGCCGCGAGCGCATGCACGTGTCGGAGACCGAACTGGCCACTCTGGACGTGCGGCGCAACAATCTGACCGAGCGGGTGGAGGAACAGCACAAGGGACGGTTCCGCGAGCTTATCCGGTCGGTTGATCGCGAGGCTCTACCCAGGAGTCTCGAATTCGACGAGGACGTTTTTCAGCCCGAGCAGGCGCGCGAACTGCTCGAAGCCGGACGCCAAAGACTCAACAGCCTCGGCGCGGTCAACCACCTTGCGGTAGAGGAATACGAGCAGAAGAAGGAACGCCTCGGTTTCCTCGAGGAGCAGAAGGCCGACGTGGAAAAGGCGCGCGACGACCTGACCGCCACCATCGAGAAGATCAACCGCACAGCGCGGCGACTTTTCCGCGAGACCTACGAGGACGTGCGTCGCAATTTCGTGGCCGTCTTCCAGACCCTCTTCGAGGGGGGGCGTGCCGATCTTGTGATTGAGCATACCGAAGATCCTCTGGAATCGAATATCCGCATCCTCGCCCAGCCCAAGGGCAAGCGCGTGGATCACATCCGTCTACTGTCCGGCGGTGAGCGCTGTTTGACTGCGCTGTCGCTGCTCTTCGCCGTGTACCTGGTCAAGCCCTCGCCCTTCTGTCTGCTGGACGAAGCCGATGCACCTCTGGACGACGCCAATGTCCAACGCTTCGTGCACATGCTGCGCGAGTTCTCGGCGGAGACCCAGTTCCTGGTGGTGACCCACAACAAGCTCACCATGGAAATCGCCAACCATCTCTACGGCGTGACCATGATGGAAGAGGGCGTCAGCAGTCTGGTCTCGGTCAGCTTCCAGGACGTGGCCGACAGCGAGAGCGACGCCGATCTCGGCCGGGCCATCGCCACCCGGCGGCGTCAGATCGATGAGACAGAAGAGGAGAAGGCCGTAATGGCCGCGGCCGGCGGCGGCGCGGATACGACCATGCGCTTCGCCCTGGACGACGAAGTCTCGGACGCGGAACCGGTCGATGACGCGTCGGTCGATGCGGAGCCCGAACCCGTCGAACCCGCCCACTCTCATGTGCTCACCGGTGACGAGGATCAGGAGGCCAACTAGATGTTCGGTGCCTTCGACAAGCTGCGCAGGGGACTGCGCAAGACCCGCGACGGATTGTTCAGTCGGCTGGGGACCCTGTTCTCGGGCCGCGTCAAGCTCGACGCGGAAACCCTCGACGAGATCGAGGAGATGCTCATCGGCGCGGACCTGGGCATCAAGGCGAGTACGCGGATCACGCGAAACATAGAGAAACGTTTGAAGGAGGAGGGCGGCGACGCCAGCCTCGAATCGGTCGTCGAAGTGATCCAGGGCGATATCCACAAAATCCTGACCGAAGCGAAACCCAAGGTGAAGGTTCGCTCGTGGGACGATGCGCTCGAAGAGGGCGGCAAGAAGAAAAAGAAGAAGAAGAAGGGCAAGGCCGCTCCGCAGACCGAAGCGGCCCCCGTGCCGCAGTCGACCCTGCGCGTGATCTTCGTGGTTGGCGTCAACGGCACCGGCAAAACCACCACGATCGCCAAACTGGCCCATGCCCTGAAGCAGGACGGTCAAACTGTCCTGCTGGCCGCCGGCGACACCTTCCGCGCCGCAGCCGTGGAACAACTGTCGATCTGGGCTGAGCGCGTGGGCGTGGATTGCGTGCAACAGGGACAGGGCGCCGATGCGGCGGCCGTGGTCTTCGACGCGCTGTCCGCAGCCGAATCG
>DAOVZQ010000152.1 GCA_030635025.1 bacterium | reverse complement strand
TTGGGACGGCGTCACCGATTTGGTCACCGATATCGACATGTTCTTCTGGGGTAGCACTGAGAGCGCATTTGTCGATAAAACGGGTGTCACTGTGGGAGGCTCGACCTACGCCGCGGATACAGCCATCAATCAACAGCAACCTTTCCCTCTTGCCCATGACGGCGGCAGTTCCTATCAACGCCTTGCTCCCGATGAAGCAGGTGAGAGTTTGACTGGAGGAAACGGTCCCGATGGGCACGACGAAACCAGCGAACCGCTGCCTAACAACTGGACCGTCGAAATCGGTTCGCCCGGCGTCTATGATTTGATTGATCTTGCAATCACCGGCGCTACGCTGTCTCCGTCGAGTCCTCAGCCGACCGAGGACGCCACCGTTACTTCTGCGGTGGCCGGTCTGGTTGATGTCGCATCGGTCACACTCCACTACGCCGTCGACGGCGGCGCCTACCAGGACGTGACGTGCGACGACAACGGCAATGGCACCTGGTCGGGCGTGATCCCGGGCCAGGCCGAAAACGCCGTGGTTGCCTGGTACGTCACAGTGGCCGGATCGGGCGGCGAGTCCGTGGTTTGGCCGGAAGGCGCACCCGGTACGGTCGAGAACTATACCGTCGAGATCATCGTTGCCGGCGAGGGCCTGGCGCGGTTGCTCTTGACGGAGATCGCGACCCTGGGGTCCACCGCAGAGTTCATCGAGATTTACAATCCCAATACTTTCGACGTGGACCTGAAGAACTACTACCTGACCGACGCCATCCATTACGACGACCAGGCCTACTGGAATCTGCCGGCAGGCAGTCCCACGCAGAGCACCATCGGTGGAGGCGCCTTCGCGGACTTCAACGCCAGGTTCCCGGACGACGCAGTGTTGCCCGCCGGCGAGTCGATCACGATTTCGATGGCCGGCAGTAGCGCTTTCGGCGAGGTTTTCGTCGGAGAGCTTCCGCACTACGAAATGTTCGAGGACAACGATTACGCCGACGGCGTAACGGACATGGAGGAAGTGTTCCCCGGCAGCATCAACGGCGACACCGCCCCGACGCTGACCAATTTCGGTGACACGGGCACCTACATCAACGGTGAGATCGTCGCACTCTACTACTGGGACGGCATCTCCGACCTGGTGGTCGACATCGACATCTTCATTTGGGGCGAAGGCTTGAGCTACAGCGCCACCAAGCAGGGTGTCACCATCGGCTCCAGCACCTACGCTTCGGAAGCCAACTACCCGGATCCCTTCATGACCGAGCACGCCCACCTGGAATCCTACCAGCGCGTCGATTTCGACGAGGGTACAGAGGCCCAGGCGGGTTCCAACGGTTTCGAGGGAGCCGACGAGACCAGCGAGAATTTCACGGCCACCTGGACCGTGGGCGATGCCGATCCCGCATCGGTGGAAATCCCGGTGGGTGAGGCCGCCGTGACGTTGGCCGTGCCGGCCAGGACCTTCCTGCCCAATATCGGCGAGCGGTTCCTCATCGAGTTTACGACCGAGCCGAAAACGGAATCGGTCCTGCGCATCTTCGACCTCGAAGGCCGTCTGGTACGAACGCTCTTCGATAGTCGCTTCGACGGCGCGGCTTCGACCGTCGCGGATTTCCCGTCGATCGAGGCCTGGGACGGTAGAAACGACGTCTACGAGCTGGTCAAGGCCGGCATGTACATCATCCACTTGCAGGTGACCGACAAGGAATCCGGCGACCGCACCGAGAAGACGGCTCCCGCCGTCGTTGCAACTCGGTTGAGTAATTAGGAGGAGTCAGGGATGAAACGGAAAATCATCACGACAATCGCCGTCCTGGCTCTCGGCCTCATCGCGGGGCCGGTCCTGGCGGCGTTCGAGAACGTGGACATTAGCCCGCGAGCGCGGGGGATGGGTGACGCAGCCGTGGCCGTCGCGGACGACGCATTCGCCCCCTACTTCAATCCAGCCGGTCTGGCGCGGATTACCGGCGTCACACTAGGCAACAGCTATGTCAAGCCCTACGGCCTTGACTTCAGCGAACAGATGTATCTGGGAGGAGTGATCCCGGGTACCTCGCGTTTGGGCAACTTCGGCTTCGGCATCCGCCGTTTCGCCGTGACCTACGAGGACGTGGACCTGGCAACCGAGACCACCTATACCCTGGCCCACGGCATCATGCTCTTCGAGGATCTACACTCATCGGTGAGCGTTGGAACCGCCCTGAACTTCTACAGCCTGGAGTTCGGTGAGACCGTCACCGGAATCGATCCCGGCAGCGACGTGGTCGGCGGTCTCGACGTGGGCCTGCTGGTCACCGTGCATCGACGCACGCGTATCGGTGTGATGGTCAAGAACCTGAACAACCCCCAGATCGGCGAGGACAACCAAGAGCTGACGTCACGCCTGCACGGCGGCATCGCCTACCTGCCGTACGAAGGCGTGACGACGACCTTCGAGTTCGAGAACACGATCGATGGGGAAACCCAGTATCACGGCGGCATGGAGTTCGCCATCCTCGGCGACCTCTTTCTCCGCGCGGGCGTGATAACCAACCCCAACAAGATGACCGGCGGCTTTGGGTACATGTACCAGGGCTTCATGGTCAACTACGGCTATTCCTCCGGCGGCGGCGTGCTTCCCTCGAGCCACCAGTTCGGCATGACCTTCGCCTGGGGCGGTGAGACACCGTGAAGAAAAACCGATTCCCGCTCCGGTTTGCGGTCCTGCTGCTGGCGGTCCTGACCGCCGGCGGTGTGTTGGCCGCGCCAACGGGGCTGGTGGACCTCAACCGGGCGAGCGTGGAGGAAATCCTCCTGTTGCCGCTCTCTGAGGACCTGGCCCACCGGATCGTCGACTACCGAGATTATGTCCGGTTTTTCGACAACGTCTACGATCTCATGGATGTGGATGGCATGACGTCCGCCAAGCTGGCGGAGCTCAAGCCCCTGGTGGCCACGCTGCCGCCGGATCCACTCGACGCCAGCATTGCTCGTCTGGCCGCCTCCTATCGCCAGGTGAGTCGATACCTGGGCCAGGAGGGTGCCAGCGAGGGACTCGTCGACGAGTATCTCGACATGATGCGTGAACCCAGGAACGTCAACGATCTGGATCTCTTCGATCTCCAGTCGTTCCAGAACGTGTCGCCGGTGGATGCCAAGAACATCCTGATGGCGCGCGAGCGCTTGGGACGCTTCGAGAATCAGCGCCAGCTCCGTCGTAGCGACGGTCTGCGTTACTGGTCCTTCCGCAACATGCGAGACTTCATCGTCTATCGCGACGAGGATCGGGTTGACGAGTCCGAACAGGTGCGCGGCAATTACGAGGTGCGCTACTACGACACGCCGTACTCCATGGACGAGGACGAGATTGCCGGGGCGACGTCGTCGTTCATGGGCGACCCTCACATGACCCACAAGCTCAATCTGAATCTCACTGGGGGATTCCGCGCCGGGCTGCTGACTCATCGCAATATGGGTGAGGAGTCCTGGCACGAAACGTTCAAGGGCTATTACGGCGTCAACGACAAGAAATTCGGTCCCTTCCATCTCAAGCGTCTGTACTTCGGCAACTTCCGTGTTGCCTTCGGCCAGGGCCTGATCATGGACAATTCGGACTATATCCAGTACCGACGCACCGGCTTCGGCTGGAACAAGCGGCCTGTCGGGGTGCGCGGCGACCTGAGCCGAAGCTATGAATACGCTCTCACGGGCGTGGCCATGGAAGGCAAGGCCGGTCCGATACATGCGACGGTCTTCTACTCCCGCGAGAAGAAGGACGCCATTCTGAACCCCGACGGCACGGTCAATCAATACGTGACCATGTATCCGCTCCCCAGCGATGAAGAGCTTGCACAGCGTTTGGCCTTCGAGCCGGGGCGAAGCTACGCCGCGGGTCAGACAGGCGACACGCCGACCCTGCTGAAGCGCGATGCCTTCGAGGAGAACATCACCGGCGGCAACGTCAAGCTGATGCTCGGCAAGGCCTCCTACATCGGTGTGACCGGCTACGAGGCGCGCTACGATCGCGGTTTCCGGGCCGACCCCACCACGCTGATCAACAACTACGCGCTGGTCGACCGCGACCTGCTCGAAGCTCGTGACAGCGAGATTTGGTCGGGCTATACGAGCGTCTTTCCCGACGAGGGCGACACGACGAGCACCGTCCATAAATTCAGGCGCGTCTACGGTGCCGAATTCCAGACGGTGTACGAGAACGTATCACTCCAGGGCGAATACGCGGTCCTACAGGATCCGCGCAACGGTTTCCTGAGCGAGAAGGACGGCATCGACAACCCCGATGCCCTGTTGCTCAACGCCTACGCCCAGTGGGACAACCTGCATCTGCTGGCCATCTGGCGCGACTACGACGTGGGCTTTGACAACCCGTACAATCGCGGTTTCGGCAACGACAACCGCTATGAGCAGACTCTGCTCGATTCGCCGTTCCGTCTGAACGACGAAATGTACTCATGGATGTCCCTGAACACGCCGCAGCCCAAGCCTGAGCGCGGACTCTTTCTGCAGTCCCGCTATCGGATCAGTCGCAACCTGATCATCAACGGTCTGGAATTCGACCAGTGGGAGCGCAAGGCCGATGGAGCCGATCTGCAGCGCTACACGCTCAAGGTCGAATATCAGCCCAAGTTCAACCTGCGTCTGAGGATGAGGCATCGCTACAGCAGCCGGTCGCAGATGAACCCCAACGACGTGCGCTGGTTCAGCTCCTGGGAAACCCGCTTCGAGCTGATCGCCCTGTTGTCCAACTACAACCGGGTCAAGCTCATGTACATGAGCAGCAACGTGAACTTTCCGCCGCGTCAGCGCTTGAGCGGCACGCCGGATCCGGGGGATGAGCCCTATGTCAACGACGGTGTGCCCGGCGTGGGCACGGCCGCGATTCCCGCGAACGCTTTTCAGGTCATGTACGAACATCACCTCGCGCAGGCGATCAAGCTGACCCTCAGCGCAGAGATGTACGACGGGTTCCTGTGGAACTTCGAAGGCAATGAGTTCGTCGTGGTGGACGGTCGCGGATTCCGCAATTGGGCCAAGATCGAGAGTCGCGTTTCCCCGCGGCTCCTCTTCCAGCTCAAGGTGACTCGCGACCACAACCTGCCGCACACTTATCTGGACGTGCGCGCCTACCAGGACGTCTACGGACAAGAGATAGAAAGCAGCTACGCTCCGCGGGACTGGACCGTGTTCCGCATGCAGATGGACTACACCTTCTGATGAAGGAGATCGATAAGATGAAGCGCCAAAACAAGAACCACCTGGTAACCGGCGTGGCGGGCTTTCTGCTCGTGGGGCTGCTGGCGGCACTGCCCGGCGTCTCTGCTGCCGGATCGGTGCTCGACACTCCGTATGGCTCCCCGGCCGGCACCCTGGGTGCCGAAATCGACGCCATGGCCGGCACCGGCACGGCCTTTTACCGCGGCGGTATCTCGGCTCGACTCAATCCGGCAATGCTCTCGGAAGAGAAGGCCCATCGTTTGGACGGCTCTCTGTCCTTCTACCAGGACCACGAGGACCGCTTCCAGCCCCTGTGGGACAGCTTCTCGAGCTACGTCACAGACACGGCCATCGCCAGTCAACGTAATCACTACTTCGATACGGGCTTCGGAGCCGCCTTGCGCGCCTCCAAGGGGCTGGCCGTGGGGCTGTCGTTGAGTACGCTTTACGACTTCACCTACGATTTCGAAGAGGAGTTGCGAGACCCGGTCAACCAGCCGGTCGGCGAACCCGACGACCTGATTCTCGAAGAGCGCTCCCTGCGTTTGGGCGGCCGACTCCGCGTCCTGACCCTGGGCCTGGCCATGAGCACGCCGGACGAAAGACTCTCGGTGGGTGTTGCGGGCAATTACGCCTTCGGCACCCGCAAGAGCGAGGCCAGCCGTCGGTTCTTCCAGGACCAGGGCGACAGCTTCAACGACAATCGCGAACACTGGCTCGAGGGCCGTAACGCCGTGCTGGGCGTGCGCATCAAGGCCACGCCCCGCTTCGAGATCGGTGCGTCCTGGGAGACGCCCCTCAAGGTGTCCGGCGACATCACACAGATTCGGGACACCCAGTATGCTGGAGTTGATACCCTGGAATCGGTGGGTATGTCGAAGGACGCCAGCATCGAGTATCCCAACCGCTACCGGGTGGGCTTCACGCTCTACCCACGTTCGGAACCTCGCACGGTCTTCACGGCCGAGATGGTGTTCTCCAAGTGGACGCAACTGGTGGACAGCGAATTCGAGGATGACGACCAGCCCCGTCTCGAAGACGTGGTCGATGTCCGCATCGGTGTGCAGCACACCTTCTACAACGACGTGCCCCTGAGCTTTGGCTTCCGCCGCATGGACAGCTACAGCGACCACGAGTCCGGCGCGTCCTTCTTCACTACGGGTATCGGCATCCCTTGGGCAAAAGGCATGTTCCATGTCTCGGCCGAACTGAGCAAGGTGACTAGCCACCAGGGACACTGGTTCCCCTACGAGTACAGCGATACCAGCATCCAGACCGCCGAAACGTCGCGTGTCGAGGACACCCGGTTCCGACTGGGAGCGGGCTTCACGTATCTGTTCTAGACTGTCGTCGAAGTTCATTCGGGCTGCGAGGAGACGAGGATCATGT
>DAOVZQ010000159.1 GCA_030635025.1 bacterium | reverse complement strand
CCTCCAGCTGGGCTTGAGTTATCAAGCCTTCGCTGATCAAGTATTCTCCGAGTCCCGGTGCCTTTGTCGCCATCGATGATCTCCTGTAGTGCCTATGAATGACAACCCGTTACGCCGATATTCAGCGCTTCGATGATCATTGCCCGCCCCCATGACAGCAATGTGTGTGCCAGTATTACCGATTCTTGAAAGGGATCGGCTGCATGGATTTGAGGGGGATTGCGTGTTTGGCGATTATCCGGGGGGTGTGTCGGGGAAATGCGCAGTTGTGGGACGGGAGATTACTGAGTTCACGGGCAAGAAGGCAAACGGTCGCCCTAGTGGGCGACCGTCACATGCGGCTGATATATGGCAGGATCAATTTTCGAATGAGCGCAGGATCTCCGCCAGTTTGCCGTTGAAAGCGTCCGGGGCTTCCAGGAAAAGGAAATGTCCCACGTCTTCCTGCGTGATCAGGGCGATATCGTTGTACACGGTGCGGTTGCCCTCGAGGTTGTAGGGCCAGAGCGTTGCGTTGAGACAACGGACCGGAATGTCGAGTCCGGCCAGTGCGGGTTGCTGATCGTACATGAACAGATTGCGCATGGCGGACAAGGCGATCGCAGGTGGAGCCGCGGACATGTCCGCAGCGACCTGGTTCACGAGATCCGGATCGGCGTCTTCGGGAAACATGCTGCGGACGAAAGCGTCGGTACCGGCGACGAAACCACCGCTCATGGAGGCCATGATTCCTTCGATCTGTTCGGTCGAATACCGTTGTGTCACGTCGTGCATCGTATCGACACAGATCAGGCCCCGCACTCGTCCCGGCAGGAGACTGGCGGCTTCCACCACGATCGGGCCGGACATGGAATGGCCGATCAGGACCACGCCGTCGCGTCCGAGGTCCTCGACGACGGCGGCCACGTCGGCGGCGTAGGCTTGTATCGTCCAGTCTGCCCGTCCGGTACCCGAGTCTCCGTGTCCGCCCAGATCCACCGTCACCACGGTGTGCGTCTCGGCGAATTCGGCGACTTGATGGCGCCAGTAGCCGCGGTCGCAACTCCAACCATGGACGAAGACCAGAGCCGGTTCACCGGCACCGTGCACGTCGTAGCGAATCGTCACGCCGTCAGGGGAGGTCGCTTCATCGGCCAGACCGGGGGCCACGCAGATAGTCAGGCAGCAGAACATCAGAATGAACGGTATCGAACGCATGTCGCCTCCTGGAGTTCGAGTGCCGTTATCATACGGGCCCGTCGATTTCCGTCAACCCCGATGCGGTCCGCGAACCGCGGTTGGCGGGACTCGGGCGATGGTGTAGGATCATCGTTCGATAGTCATTTTGAGCAGACCCGTCTGTCCGCCTGACCAGGAGACCCGTACGGTCATGAAAATAGCCTTCATCGGAACCCACGGCGTCGGAAAAACGACGTTGTGTTTCGAACTGGCCGCTTGCCTGAAGCGGCTGGACGTTGCGGTGGACGTGGTCAAGGAAGTGGCCCGCAACTGCCCCCTGCCCATCAATCGGGATACAACCTGTTCCGCCCAGGAATGGATACTCCACACCCAGGTCGCCACGGAGATCGCCACGTCGCACGGTTACGACACGATCGTCTGCGATCGCGCCGTCGTGGACAATTACGCCTACATGGTTCATGCCGTGGGTCGACGTCCCGCCCTCGAAACCTTTATCGCCTCATGGATGAAGACCTATACCATGCTCGTGCACGTGCCGGTCGTCGCCGCGCCGACCTTTGACGGCACACGGGACACGTCGGTGGTCTTTCAGCGTCGGATCGACGAAATCCTCTGCGAACTGATGGACGAAATGGGCATTCCCCGTGTGGAACTGGACCCGGGACATCGGGACAGTTGGATTCCCGCCGTTCTCGACGAGGCCGGCTTGCCCAGCCATTCACCGCAGTTGGACCTGTTCAACGGACTCGGGCACATCAATTTCCCGTGATTTCTCCCTCGTTTGGGGATCAAGTTTCGGCACCTCCGGCCGATTCATATGTCTACGACCGAACTTATCCCGGTGCCGCCATCTGACGGCAGTGCCGGAAACCGTTGCACGGTGGTGGCATGACCGAATTCACGATCGTCGAAAATACCAGGTCCGATGTCCGGCCCGACGATAAGGTGAGCCGGGCTCGGGAACTGGAGCTGCGCATCCTCCAGCTGGAGGAGAGCAAGGCGCGCCTGGAACGCGAGCGTCTCGAATACGAGCTCATGGGCGAGGAACTCGTCGGTGAGTTGTCGGAAGCGGACGTCGCGGAATTCCATCGTTATCTCGACAACCGGCAGCAGCATGCGGAGCTGTTGCGGGACGGTCGTATCGTCCCCATTCACGAAGTGCCGCCCCTGGCGATTCTCGATCTGGCCGAGCTGACCTACTGGCGGCACGCCCTGGCCGAAGCCACCGGCTTGCAGACCTTCCTTTTTCTCATGACCGACGGCGTTCCTCTCTCGACGGCGAATTCCCCCGCCCAATTGTCCGTGCTGGCCGAGTGTGAGCCGGCCTGTCGGTCGGCGGTCGAAGAGGCCGTCGTGGGTATGTCCCGGGATGTCGACCGCCCCGTCGGTGTGCGCTGCAAGGGATGCGGTCGGCCACTGTGGGTCGTGCCGGTAAATCTGTGTCACAAGGACAACAGCACGGCGATCGCATTCTTGGCCGGACATTCGTTACCCTCGCCCACACGGTCGTATCGGCAGATGGTGGAACTCGTTGCGAACCAGGTCGGACGCCGGGCTTCCGAGGAATACGGAAATCAGATCAACACGATCCTGCAGATGCAGATGTCGGCGATGATCGACCGATACATGCAGCAGAGGACGGCTGCGACCCGGGATGCGGAGGCGGCCCTGCGTCAGCAGACCGCCAGTGCCATCGAATTGACGCGGGCCAAGGATGAGTTGGAGATCGCTCTGTGTGAGGCCGGAAAGACCCGGATCGCGGCCGAAGAGGCCAACAGCTCCAAGAGTATGTATTTGGCCGCCATGTCCCACGAGATCCGCACACCGCTGACTTGTGTGATCGGTTTTGCGGATCTGTTGGCCATGCCCTCGCTCACCATCGAGGAGGCGCACAAGTTCGCAGGCTCCATCAAGGAGAGCGGACAGGTGCTGCTCTCGCTCATCAACAATATTCTCGATCTTTCCAAGATCGAAGCCGGGTGTCTCGATCTGGAACGGATTCCCTATTCTCTTCGTCAGGCCCTGGTCGAAGTCGTAAACATCTTCGAGCCGTCGTCGCGAGAGATGAAGGTCGACATCCATGTTCGTGTGGCCGGCGATGTCCCCCCGGAACAGTTGGGTGATCCCATGCGCCTGAGGCAGGTGCTGTTGAACCTGGTCGGCAACGCCTTGAAGTTCACACGGGAGGGCCGCATCGATTTAATCTGCTGTCTCAGTGCCGCCGATCCCACGGTTCTCGAAGTGTCGGTCAAGGATACAGGCACCGGCATTCCGCAACACAGGCTCGACGCCATCTTCGAGGCGTTCCAGCAGGCGGAGACCAAGACCTCGCGCAAGTACGGCGGTACGGGACTCGGGTTGGCCATCTCGCGACGGATCATCGAGGTCATGGGCGGACGTCTGAGTGTAAGCAGCCGTGAAGGGGAGGGGTCGTGTTTCACGTTTTCCTTGCCGGGGCAGATGGCGAGCGAACCCGTGGAACCGGTATCCTAACCTGCTGGACGCTCTCTTCTGCGGCAGGTAGACTCGTCCCGTCTCCCAGTTCTACCAATTCACGGGAAAGGTGATCATGGCTATTCCGGCTACGCCGCATGAAGACGCCTTGCATCTGATCAACGCTCCGGTCGCCGTGATCGGCGCCGCCGCCGACGATGTGCTCGGCGGTCTGACCTGCGCCTGGCTGACCCGCGTGACTTCCGATCCGGTGCGGATCGTCGTGTCCATAGCACCGGAGCGATACACCCACCGTTTGTTGAAGGTCGGCGGCTATTTTTCCATCTCGATACTGCGGGAAGGTCAGGTCGATGCCGGGCGCCTGTTCGGTCTGCATTCCCGTCGCGACCGGGACAAGTGGGCCGAGATCGACCATGTCCTGCTCGAAGGGGGCGTTCCGGCGCTTTCCGATTGCGCGGCGCGACTGTCTTGTCGACTGGTCGAGCGGTTGCTTGTGGGGGATCACGAGCTCTTTGTGGGCGAGGTCGTCACCTCTGAAGTGGTCTCCGGAGCGCCGGCCCTGCCCATGCGCGGCCGGGATTACGCCTGATTCAGACCCGTATGGTCTCTGTCCCTTGCATTAGTGCACGATTCGGATAGACTGTGTTTAGGAGACGAATGAACCCGGACCTTGGAGGTGCTTGTGGAGAGACTTCAGACTGGCCAAACGATCTGGCCCAAGGAAATCCAACGCCTGCCCCAAGTTGAATTCCACGTCGCCGGCGTGACCGGCCACTCCCTCAAGAACACCGAAAAGCAAGTGACATTCTTCCGTTTCGAGGAAGGCACAACCGTTCCCGATCACAGTCACGGGGCCCAATGGGGCTATCTGGTGAAGGGCGAAATGACTTTGGAGATCGATGGCTGTACGGAGCTGTTCGAGGCGGGAGATGTCTATTACATCCCCATCGGCAAGAATCACCGCACCATCTTCAGCCAGGAATCCTACGTGATCGACATGGGGGACGACCCGAAGCGTTTCGAATTGATTAAATAATCGGTTCTGTCTCGTAAAATGTCCCCGGCCTGTACCTGCAGGACCGGGGACATACACATCCGATACCTCGGCAGACTTATCGGGCCGGGCCCAAGACCACCGAAAGCAATTCTTCGCCCCCAAGATAGCGGGCGGTCACGTCACGGACCTGATCCGGCGTCAGTGCGCGGATTTCCTCGATGTACTGATCGAAATCGTCGTGGGGCCGGCCGTAGAGTACGTCCGCCGCACAACGGCTGACGCGTGCGCTGTTGGATTGCCGGGCGATCAGCATGTTGCCGACCAGCTGCGACCGCGCCCGCTCGAATTCCACCTCGGGAACAGACTGCTCGGATATGCCGCGCAACTCGGTCTTGAGGGCGGTGGTGGCTTCGTCTTCGGTGGACGGATCGGTCAACACGTAACTGACGATCATGCCGGGTATGAATCCACGCGCCACCTGCAGGCCGGTGGCATAGCATAGCGACCGCTGATTGCGGAGCTGCTCGAAGAGTCGGCCGCTCTGTCCGTTGAGAAGCTGTTGCAGGAGCGCGAGCGAGGGACGATCGTCGTTGGCGTGTTTCGGCCCCCGCCAGGCATGGAGCACCACGCTTTGGCGGACGTCGCGGGTCAGGCGCCTGTGTTCGGTTTCTTCGCAACCGGCCGGTTCATCCTGTACCGGCGGATCGGAAGGACCGGTCGTCGGCATGTCGCTCAGGACTTCGGTGAAAAGGTTCGTCAGCGCCTCCGGATCTACGTCTCCCGATACGACCACGTGCACGTTGCGGGGGATCCAGACCTTGTCGTGATAGTCCCGTAGATCAGAGACGGTCAACGCGGCGAGCGAGTGTTCGTTACCCAGTAAGGGCTCGCCGTAAGGACTGTCTGGATAAAAGGCGGTCCGCAACTCCCGGGCGGCCGCCTGGAAGGGATCGTCGTCCATCGCCCGCAGGTCGGCCAGGGCTTGGCGTCGCTCCCGTTCGAATTCTGCGGAGGGAAAATCCGGTCTGGCGGCCAGTCCGCCAAAGGTCGGCAGCAAGGCCTTCAGGTTTTGTGAGAGACCGGTCATGAAGATGCCGGTGTGGTCGCGGGAAGTGATGGGCGACAGGGATGCGCCCAGGCTCTCGATTCCACTGTGCAGGGTCGCGGCGTCCAGCCCGTCGAGCCCTTTCACCTGGACCTGCTGGCAAAGATGAGCCAGGCCGTCCCGGCCGTCGCCCTGTGGCCCGACGCCGCCTGTGGCGAAGAGGCCGATCGAGGCCACGGGCAAAGCGTGATCCTCCCGTATGTACAGGCGCAGTCCGGTGTCGAGTACGGCTTCCGTAAAGGGTCGGTCCCGGGGAATGTCCCGGGGGGAGAAGGGGGGGAGCGTCGTGGGCGTCGAGCGACCGGTGCTCTCAACAGACACCGGCCCCAGGATCGGACTCATCAGTTCGGACAAGGCGTCGGCATCTGTGGGCAGTAGGCCGTCGGCTACGGTCTGAGGTGTATAGAGCAGGACGCTGCAGACATCGTATCCGAAGAGTCGCCGGCACACGCGGTTCACATCCGCGCCGGTGACGGCCGCTACCTGTTCGGGGAAAGTGAAGGCGCCCGCCAGGTCGCCCATGGCGTCGTGCCAGCCCAGGACGGACGACGTCCCCTGGACCGTTTCCCGTGCGAACTGGTGGGAGCGCTCGGTGCGGATCTTGGCCCGCTCCAACTCCTCGGTGCTCGGCGACGTGTCCTTCAATTCCTGCAGCACGGCGGCCACTGCGGTCAGTGTGTCGGTG